>NZ_KV794547.1:365797-427562 GCF_001808785.1 Streptococcus sp. HMSC077D04
AAAAAAAACAATTTGAACGTTATTTTGAACTCTTGGTCGAGTGGAATGAAAAAATCAATCTAACAGCTATTACAGACAAGGATGAAGTTTATCTCAAACATTTTTACGATTCGATTGCACCCATTCTTCAAGGTTTGATTCCCAATGAAACTATCAAATTGCTTGATATTGGAGCCGGGGCAGGATTTCCTAGTCTACCTATGAAAATCCTCTATCCTCAGCTAGATGTGACCATCATTGATTCTCTCAACAAGCGCATCAACTTCCTCCAACTTTTGGCTCAGGAACTGGATTTGAACGGAGTTCATTTCTACCACGGTCGTGCAGAAGATTTTGCCCAAGATAAAAACTTCCGTGCTCAATATGATTTTGTAACAGCTCGTGCGGTTGCCCGTATGCAGGTCTTGTCTGAATTGACTATTCCCTACCTTAAAGTTGGCGGAAAACTATTGGCTCTCAAGGCCAGCAATGCGCCTGAGGAATTATTAGAAGCTAAGAATGCCCTCAACCTCCTTTTTAGTAAGGTCGAAGACAATCTCAGCTACGCTCTACCTAATGGAGATTCGCGTTATATCTCAGTGGTGGAAAAGAAAAAAGAAACACCAAATAAATATCCACGTAAGGCTGGCATGCCCAATAAACGCCCACTTTAATTTTTTTAGTAAAAAAATATTTACAAAGTCAGCCTCGCTCTTTTATTTTTAGGCTCGGGAAAAAATGATTTACAAAATCAACCTCGCTCTCTTATTTTCGGGCTCGGGAAAAAATGATTTACAAAATCATTTTTTTCTGCTATACTATCCTAAGCAAAGGTTTTTAATGTCATCCCGTGAGGTGACGAAGACGCAGAAATATTTAAAACTCTTTAAAATCTAGATTTTAGAGAAGTCTTACTCTGAGGGCCTATTGCTGTAAAATAATGGGCTCTTTTTTGATGCCCAAAAGTGAGGTTTATATGAAACAAGAATCAACTGTTGATTTGTTACTAGACGTTGACCAACGTCCTTCGGCCGGAAAAGGAATTCTCCTTAGTTTCCAACACGTTTTCGCCATGTTTGGTGCGACCATCTTGGTACCCTTGATTTTGGGAATGCCTGTATCTGTTGCCCTTTTTGCTTCAGGTGTTGGAACACTCATCTACATGATTTCAACTGGTTTTAAAGTTCCAGTTTATCTAGGTTCTTCATTTGCCTTTATCACAGCAATGTCGCTTGCTATGAAAGAAATGGGTGGTGATGTATCTGCTGCCCAAACAGGGGTTATCCTTACAGGTTTTATCTATGTCCTTGTGGCTGCAAGTGTTCGTTTTGCGGGTACAAAATGGATTGATAAACTCTTGCCACCAATCATCATCGGACCTATGATTATCGTTATCGGTCTTGGACTTGCAGGTTCAGCTGTTACCAATGCTGGTCTTGTAGCTGATGGAAACTGGAAAAATGCTCTTGTAGCGGTTGTTACTTTCCTAATTGCTGCCTTTATCAATACAAAGGGAAAAGGCTTCCTACGAATCATTCCATTCCTCTTTGCCATTATCGGTGGTTACCTCTTCGCACTAACTCTTGGTTTGGTTGACTTTACACCAGTTCTTAAAGCCAACTGGTTCGAAATTCCTGGTTTCTACTTGCCATTTAGCACAGGTGGTGCCTTTAAAGAATACAATCTTTACTTTGGTCCAGAAACCATCGCCATCTTGCCAATAGCTATTGTAACAATTTCTGAACATATCGGAGACCATACTGTTTTGGGTCAAATCTGTGGCCGTCAATTCTTGAAAGAACCAGGTCTTCACCGTACACTTCTTGGTGACGGTATCGCAACCTCTGTTTCTGCCTTCCTTGGTGGACCAGCTAATACAACTTATGGAGAAAATACAGGGGTTATCGGTATGACTCGTATCGCTTCTGTCTCAGTTATCCGTAACGCTGCCTTCATCGCGATCGCCCTTAGCTTCCTTGGTAAATTCACTGCCTTGATTTCAACTATTCCAAACGCTGTACTTGGTGGTATGTCAATCCTTCTCTATGGAGTTATCGCCAGCAACGGTTTGAAAGTCTTGATCAAAGAACGTGTTGATTTCGCTCAAATGCGTAACCTAATCATCGCAAGTGCTATGTTGGTACTTGGACTTGGAGGAGCTATCCTTAAACTTGGTCCAGTTACCCTTTCAGGTACTGCCCTATCAGCCATGACAGGAATCATCTTGAACTTAATCTTGCCATACGAAAATAAAGACTAAACGTCTTGACACAAAAAGTTCGCTCAGACAACTGAGTGGACTTTTCTAATTTTTAAGTCCCCCAAGCAACCAATAGATAGATCAGGCTAGAACCAAACATATCTGCTAAAGCATGCATGAGAAAGAATGGAAGGAGATTTTTAATTTTATATTTGTATAAGAAATAATAGAATAAGCCATAAACTACACCGATTACCAAAGCCCATACTAATCCTTGATAGGTGTGGAAGGAAATACGAATAATCGTAGAATAAAGCAAAACCAACCACTTGTGTTTTTCCTTCACTGAAGTTAACAAACCTAGAAAGAAAAATTCTTCATAAAATCCATTAAGCAAGGCATAGGCAATCGCTATCGGGCTGAGAGCTAAGAACTTCCCTATTATTTGCGTGAAATCTATATAGGCAAAAAGGTCTGGATTAAAGTAATTATATTTACCAGTGAGAGTTGTAACCAAGTCTCCAAACAATCCCACTAAAGCAAATATAAATGGAACCCAAAAGATAATGGACCAATTCCAGTGAATAGGAAGCTGTTTAAAATCATAATTTCGAATCAAAAGATAGAGTAAGGTCACAGCCAATAATATAGCTTGCAGGGTAAAATTACTAAAATAAGCAGCACCTTCGCTTGCAGCCTGTCTAACTATCCCTTCTGTACTTGATGCACCCGTTGGAAACGTATTTGCTAAAAATAGCTCGGTTGAACGAATTATAAACTGACCAAACATTATGATCGTAATAATCACAATGTCAAACCATCTCAAGTATTTTAAAGGTTTAGATGGATGTATTTTTTTAAAAATATTCATATCTTCTCCAGGTATTCTATACTCATATAAATATTTTAAGAAAAAAGGCTTAAACTTTTATAAAATTTCATTAATTCATTTAGATTCAAAAGCTTTTATTAGTAAAAATAACCCCTCTTTGAGAGTGGTTATCATCTACTTTCATTTTTTGTTTATTTCTCTAACAATAAATCTTTCAACGAAATCAAAGTGACTGCAATTAAAATCATTGCCATACCAAGAAAATCAATAGGATAAAATTGTTCATTCATAATTAGGAAGGCAAAGAAAACCGCCGAGATTGGCTCAATTGAAGCCAACAAACTTGACTTAACTGGTCCAATCAGACTGGCTCCTTTTAAGAACGCTGTATAGGCAAAGACAGTCCCGATAAGGATAATGCCCGCAAAAGCAAGGAGAAAATCAAGACTAGTCGGTATATTGGCCTGTAGAACCCCTGTAAAAGGAAGGGCGACCAAACCAGCTATGACCATTCCCACACCAATGACCAAACTGCTACCCCACTTCTTAATCAAGGTTATGGGCAAAATGATATACAGGGCGTAAGTCAGAGCAGAAAAGAGGCCCCAGAACAGACCTGCAGGTGTCATAGATAACTGGTCCAACTGCCCATGTGTTGCGATCAGGAAGGTTCCTCCGATGGCTAATATGATAGAAACAATCTCTCCCAGTGTCGGCGCCACCTTATCCTTGATACAGCTATAAATTAAAATCCCAACAGGACAAACATACTGAAGCACCGTCGCGGTTCCTGCATTGGTCTCCTGAATAGCAGTTAGATAGGCAAATTGATTGAGGAAGAGACCAATTAGAGCAAAAATGAGAAGAGACAGCAAACTCTTTCTATCATTTAAAAAGGCCAGCATTCTATCTTTTGCAGTAGCATAAGCCAAGAGCATGAGAATTCCACCAGCGATTAAAAGACGCAAGTTGGTCAAAACCAGGGCCGAAATTCCGTGCGCCATCAGGTATTGGCCACTCGTTCCTGACAAGCCCCAAGCAATCCCAGCCACAACTGTTAATAAAGTCCCCTTTAAACTGTTTGACATGTCTCTCCTTACTCTTCTTTACGAATCAAGTCCATCACTTGATTACGATCTACAATCCATTGAGCCCTCTCATCCTTTTCATAGGTACGATTCGATAGAAAAATAGCCGCTTCTTGCTTCTGACGATTCCACATGATAAAGGTACCTGTATAGCCCGTATGGTCTAGCCAATCTTCTTCCAAATTCCATGCCAAAGAACGTTCCTTGTCATCCAAAGGAGAAAAATTTTGACTCAAATCTCTTGCGAAATCATCTGCTAAATAGTGTTCTAAAAAGATTTGTAAATCCTTTACAGTCGAAAATAAACCAGCACTACCAGCATGTCTGCCCAGGAGACGAGCTTTGGGATCATGTACCATGCCTACCTCTACACCTCTAACCGTTGGAACAGCAAGCTCAACAGGTCCAAATTGGGTTTCCGTCATTCTCCAAGGATTCCAAACTTGTTCTTGTAAAATCACATCCAAGTCTTGATTAAAGATTCTTTCCAAAATAAAACCCAACAGCAAAAAATGGACATCCGAATAAAGAAAGGCTGGCTGATTTCGTCTATTAAGATGAAACATCGCTTCCTTTAATTCTGAATCTGTTAAAAGATCACGATTGGGAATAAACGGATCAAGGTCTGTAGCGTGAGTTAAGAGCTGACGAATAGTGATGTCTGGATAATCACTCTCAGCTAAAAAATCTGTTACCGGTCTGTCAATATCTAATTGACCTTTTTCCCACAAGAAGGTAAAAACGGTACCAACCCCAACAACCTTGCTGACACTGGCTAGGTCGTAAACTAGTCCTGCCTCAGTCTGTAAGTCATGCTCTGGGTCACTCTGGCCTAAATAGAACTCCGTCCATTGATTGTCCTTAAAATACGCAAAAGAGGCTCCGGGATAAATCCCTGCCTCGATTTGTTCTTCTATTTTTTTAATAATCTTGGTCCACTTCATACTTCTTCAAACCACAATTCAACATTATTTCTATCTTTACCAAGGAAGAATTTTTCAGACTTAGGAATAAAATATTCGGTAGACTCAAATTTCTTGCGAAGACTTGCTATATCTAGTTCATTTACCAAGAACTTGATCATAGATAAATCCCAAGTAGCCGTATTGTCCACAGTCAAATCTTGACCCTGAGCTGGGATAAAATCAAGGGATGCCCCAATTTCAGATACTCCCAAGAAACTTTCGACATCAGTTGGGAGATGTAATTCCATAGAAATCTCAAATTTACTTAAAGAAATTGATTCCAAATCTGTTTGAAATTCAGGATTTTCTTCTACTTCTACTAGACTTTCTCTATCATCTTCCGCATGAATCAAAACCAAATCATCTTCTGGAGAGTAAATTTCAAAAGCGTAGCCGTTTTGACCTTTATATAATTGATGAATCGAATCTGTTTTAGATAAGAGTTCTTCGATTTCCAAGGGATTTTCCACCTTGACAATCAATCTAGCTAGTTTTTTTCTTCCCTCTACCTTACGAGTGCGCATACTTGGAGCTTCTTCTAAAACCAGCTTTTCTAGACCTGTTTGATCACCTAGTGACAGAAAGGCTGACTCTTCTAACAAGGCCTTCATGCCAAGGGTTTCTATATAAAATGTTTCATTTAATTTTCTATTATTAACTTTTAAAGTAGGAATAATCCGTACAATCTGATTTACATTCATAAATTCCTCCAACTCTTTTATTTTAAAGGATTTTAGAATTTTTTACAAGAAATTATGCTCAGATTTACTGATTTTTCGTAAAAATTTCACTTAAAAAACCGAGGATTTCCTCGGTTTCAATTTCTTATAGGTAAAGGAATTTGAAGATAGCTACTGCCGCAATTGCTGCTGCAATCGGTGCTACTACTGGTACCCAAGAATACCACCATTTTGAATCACCTTTGTGCTCACCAAGAACTGATTTTGGAAGGAAAGCATGAAGGAGACGTGGTCCCAAGTCACGGGCTGGGTTCAAGGCAGGCCCTGTAGGTCCACCAAGTGATGTTACCAAGGCCATAACAAGGAATCCAAGTGCCAAGTGAGCAATTCCAAGACCAGAAGTCATAAATGGCGCTACTTGTTCTTTAGCTTGGTCAAGTGCTGCTGTTACTTGTTCTTGAGGAATTGTTTGACCTTGAGTAGTTGCTTGTGCAACTTGAGCATTGATAGCAGCTTGTGCTTTTGATACTAGTTCAGCACCAAAGAAGTTTTTAGTCATACCAAGGGCTGCAAAGAAAAGAACAAATGAACCAACAAACTCATTTACAAAACCATTAACAGTTGCTGCAAAATGTGATTCTTTTGTACCATTATCCAAACTTGAAATTGTTGAGAAAGTACCCAAGATGTTGTTTGGATTTTCAGTTTTCAAGTAGTATGGGCGGTGTGTTGCCACAACCAAGGCTTGACCAAAGATAGCACCCAAAACTTGTGCGATGATATAAGGTGCAACTTGTGCCCAAGGGAAGAGACCGCTGATCGCAAGTCCAAGAGTGAAGGCTGGGTTAATGTGGTTACCAGATACGTTACCAAACATCAAGGCTGGAATCATAACCCCCATACCATAACCAACAGCGATAACGATCCAGCCACTTTGGTGACCTTTCGTACCTTTAAGTTCAACGTTGGCAACTGCACCATTTCCAAGAATGATCAAAATAGCAGTGGCCAAAAATTCAGTGGCATATTTAATTGCCCATGTGAAATCCATTTGATAGATTCTCCTTAAAATTTTTTAGACAATCTTTATTCTATCAATTTTTATATCTTTTAGCAACAGGTTTTCTAAAAGAATATATGGGAAAGCGGTTTTATTTCTCTTATTGAAACAAAAGGATTAAGGAGGTGCATTTCCTTAATCCGAGAGTTCTTATTCTTGACGTTGTCCGAAATCTGCAATCATCTGCTCCATTTCTTGTCGACTCGGAGTTGTCAGCATATACAGATAATCTCCTTGAAGTTCCGCAAAGGCCGCTGGCATGATTTTTTTAACCTTGAACTGCTGGCTATATTTGGAAAGCAAGTCCTCCTCAGAATAGACATAATGAGCATTTGCACGGCGAGACGTAGCCAAACAATACTGAGGTTCAAAGTCTGATACTGGGAACTCTTCTCCTGCGACAATAGCAGCATAGCCACGATAAAGATCCAAAGAATGAGCAAAGTTATAAACATCAATAGTGAAACCACCTGCAGGCCGGTTATTGTACTCAATGGCGATGTAATCATCCCCTTCACGGAAGAACTCGATATGGAAGAACCGTTCTTTCATACCAAATTCCTTGACAATTGCCTCACCATATTTACGTAATTTGGGATCCATATCCTTGAGCACATAGTAGGAATTGTCCATCTTATAAATCATGAGATCCAGCGGTGTATAGGCGTAGTCGAAGGTCGTTGAGAAGACAATCTTTCCATCCTTGTCTACAAGCCCGTCAAAGGTACAGATTTCGCTAGAAGTGACAAATTTTTCAAAGAAATAAACGGTTGAATGGTCCCACTCAGTCTTGAAGTGATTGATATCGTCTTCTGTCTCAAGCTTAAAGGTCGCGGCTGCTCCCACTCCATTGTCAGGTTTGGCAATCATTGGAAGGCCGATTTCATTCACAGCTTGATCCACATCTGCTTCCGTCTTGATAACAGCTCCAGGTACCACTGGGACACCTGCTTTTTTGAAGAGTTTCTTCATTTCAGACTTAAATTTCGTCTTTTTGAGATCCTCTGGTTTGGCACCAAAGACATTGAATTGTTCTCTGAGTGTTGCATCCAGCTCAAGCCAGTATTCATTGTGAGACTCGATGCGGTCAATTGGGCCATGTTTATAAAAGAGAAAAGCAACTGCACGTTTGACTTCGTCTATGTTCTCAAGATTATCTACACGGAAATACTCGGTCAAGCTATTACGTAAAGGTTCATCCAATTGCTCATATGGTTCTTGACCAATTCCCAAGACTGTGATACCTTTATTAGCTAGCTCAATTGTAAACTGTTGAAAGTTTTGCGGATAGTAGGGAGAAATAACAAGGTAATTCATAGGTAACTCCTTTTATAAATAGAGATTTCCAAGGAAATAAGGCATTTGTTTGCGCCACCATTCCCAGTCGTGGGCGACATCGTGTCCCCATTCAGCAAACCAGGCTGGAATTTGTTTCTGGTCAAAGGCTTCTTTGAGCTTGTAAAAGGATGGTAGACCGTCTTGTTCCCAGGCACCAAGACCCGTACACAGCACAATCTCTGCCTGACGATAACGGTCAATAAACCAGCCGTCGTTCTGGTTCCAGATATAATCTACTGGCGAGTTTTGGTAAATAGCATCGTCATTGTAGTAATCGCCGACAAAGAAACGTGCGTCGTAAACACCACTGAGAGCAATCACCTTGGTAAAGACATCTGGATGTTGGAGGAAAAAGTTGACTGCATGGTAGGCGCCCATGGAGCAACCTGTCGTCATCATACCATCAAACCAACCTGTCTTGTGCTTGATAAAAGGAATAGCCTCCTCAATCACATAACGCTCGTAGGCACGGTGCATCTCTGCTTGGTCATGACCATTTTTCCAAGTGGCCAACCAGCTCTCACTATCTACACTGGATAGGGTAAAGAACTGAACACGGCCTTCCTCGATAAAAGAAGCACAAGCATCAATCATGCCAAAATCATAGTATTCATTGTGACTACCACCTGATGAAGCAAAGACCACAACTGGAATCCCTGCATGTCCATAACGATTAAGGTACATTTCACGGTTAAGATTGCCACTCCAGTGGCTAAGGTTTTCAATATGCATTGGCTTTCTCCTTTTCTAACTTACCATTTCTCTGCAAAAAATCTCAGACAGTCTGGTAAATTCTCCGACCAAGGGATTTCACTATGGATGGCACCAGATTGAACTTTCAAGACAAGATTATCTAAGTGTACCCCACCTGCTATCAAATCATGGTAATACCGAAGAGACGAATCGATATAGGCTTGTTTGATATTACCAGCCATCAGGGTCTTGTCCGTATCATCTGCTTCTTCAGTTCCAACATAGATAAAGATACGCTGGTCAGGCGATAGTTTCTTGCGTTCAATATAGCGATTAAAGGCTTCTTGATGGAGCCAGTTGGCAGATGAAAAGACGCCCAAGCAACCAATTTGGTCTTGGTATTCCAAACCGATAAACTGGGTAATATTGCCTCCTAGTGAAGACCCAATCATAGCCGTATGCTGGCGGTCAGCTTTAGTACGGTAGGTCTCATCGATAAATGGCTTGACCACCTCCATAACAAACTCGGCATACTCCACACCCTTACCGCCAAACTGCTGCCCCGGAATAGGAGATTCTTGGAACTTCCAAGCCGCATACTCATTCATCCGCCCCATACCATCATTATCAATAGCAACGACAATCATGCGACTGATATCAGGATTACGCTTAATAGCTGGGATAATCTTCCATGAATGGCCAATGAAAGACTCCTTGCTATAAAAAACATTTTGCCCGTCATGAAAGTAAACAACAGGATAGGAACGATCCGTGTCTTTCTCATAATCTTTAGGCAGAAGAACACGCACACGGCGCTCCTTACCTGTATAAGGAACCTTGAGTTTGTGTTCTTTCATTTTTAAATAAAAGTAGGATTGATTCATTGTCAGAAAACTCTCTATATTCAAAATTTTATTTTATTATATCACAATTATAGAAAAAAAGTTAGTTTTGCTTCCATTTTTGGAATTAAAAACTAACTTTTTCATTTATTTTTCTAAATTCTTTTGGATTTTCTGATTAGAGCAAATTATCAATCAAGTCATCGACTTCATCTTTTTCAGCTTGAGGTGTAATCTCAGTAATCATGATTCCAGCCACTGCACGCTCAACTAAACCTTCAACATCCATACGAGCTTCATACTGCTCTGCATTCTTAATCTTAGGATTAGTCTTTGGGCGATCTGGTGCAAAAATGGTACAACAGTCTTCAAACGGTTGGATTGAAATGTCAAAGGTATCGATTTCCTGAGCGATGTCAATGATTTCCAACTTGTCCATGGTTACAACTGGGCGGATGATGGGAGTGTTGGTAACGGCATTGATAGCCTGCATGCTTTCAAGGGTTTGGCTGGCTACTTGACCTAGACTCTCCCCATTGATGATAACTAAACCATTTCGTACCTCACGAATACGGTCAGTAATCCGCATCATAAAACGACGCGTCAAGGTCATGAGATAGGCTTCTGGCGCTTTGGCTTTGATTTCCTCTTGAATCTCTGTAAAAGGAACTTCGATAAACTGGATATTTCCACCAAACTTGGTTAATTTACGGGTCAAATCTTGGGCTTTTTTTAGGGCACCAGGACTGGTGTAAGGTGGGCTGGCAAAATGAACAGCTTCAATATCCACTCCACGCTTAAGAGCAAGATAACCTGCTACAGGTGAGTCAATCCCTCCTGACAACATGAGCATCCCTTTACCTGAAGTTCCAACTGGCAAACCACCAGCCCCACGAATGGTTTCATAAGAAAGATAGGCTGCTTCTTCACGGATCTCCACCTGAAGATTGATGTCAGGACTTTTCATTTGAGCTTGCACATTTGGAATGGCTTCGAAAACAGCTCCTCCAAGTGTTTGATTGAGTTCACGACTATCCAACTCAAAGTTGTGGTCGCTACGCTTGCTAGAAATTTTAAAGGTCATGCCATCCTTGTAGATGTCCTGCATAATCTCTTGGACAGCAGACTTCAGAACTTCTACAGATTTTTCAATCTTATAAACAGGGGAAAAATTTTGAATACCAAATACTTGTTTGAGGGATTCTGCTACCGCTGTGTAATCAGCTCCATTGAGGTATGCGTGGGCACGGTCGCGATCTGCCGTTACCTTAACTTGGGGATAGATAGACAAAACGTCTGATATATTATTGCGAAGTTTATTGATGAAACGCATACGGTTTTTACCCTTGGTTGACAGCTCACCGTAGCGAATCATAATTTCTGAATACTGCATGAATGCTCCTATCTTACTTTTCTTGTTTGGTTGTAAATTAATTTTAACTTGGTCAAGAACTGCTCGACCTGACTCATATCATTTTCAAGGTCTAGGCTAAGACGCACAGCTGACTGAGCCTTATCTTTATCTACTCCCATGGCAATCAAAGTGCCTGCAGGTTTCCCAGCCTTGGACGAACAAGCAGAGGTCGTTGAGATGAAAATATCATAGTCTTCAAAGGCGTGAACGATGACTTCACCACGAACACCCTTGATTCCAAAAGTCAGGATATGAGGGGCAAAGTCTTCCTCATCTGAAAAGACAAATATATCCGGATAGTCAAAAAGTGCTTGACGAATCACTGCCTTCATCTGTCCTGTCTTACTAGTAAAGATATCTAGCTTTTCCATAGATAAACGGAGAGCCTTGGCTGTCGCTGCAATTCCTGCCACATTTTCAGTTGTCGAACGGTAATCACGTTCCTGACCACCACCTGTTAAAAGAGGCGTAATCTTCTTGCCAGACTTGATATAGACAAAACCAACACCACGAACTCCGTGGAACTTGTGACCAGAGAAAGTCGCAAAATCCACTCGTTCTGTCAGATATTTTTCAGTCGGAATCTTGGCAAGAGCCTGAACCGCATCAACGTGGAAGGAAATAGTCGGCTTATCTGCCAAGAGTTCTGAAATAGCCTTAATGGGCTGAACAGAACCGATTTCATTGTTCACAGCCATGACGGAAACGAGGGTCGTATCATGTCTTATCAAATCTGCTAACGCTTCAACATTCACAAATCCTTTCTCATCAACTGAAGCAAAATCCACTTCAAATCCTTGACTTTTCAACCAGAGAGCTGACTCTTTGACTGCTGGATGTTCAATGGCTGATACGATGATGTGCTTTCCAAACTGAGCCTTTTCAAAGGCCACACCCTTGATGACCCAGTTATCTCCTTCTGTCCCACCAGAAGTAAAGAAGATTTCATCGCTTTTCTTACCGATTAAATCTGCAATCTGTTGGCGAGAAGCATCTAAGATTCGTGTTGCCTGGTCTCCCAAACGATGGAGACTAGATGGATTTCCTAAAATTTTTGAAGCGACCTGCATATAAGTTTCAAGGGCTTCAGGATAAGGCTTGGTCGTCGCCGAATTATCAAAGTAAATCATGTTTTCTCACGCTTTCTAAAATCACTTCTTCTATTGTATCATGAAACGGAGCTTGCGACAAGAAAGGGCAATTCCTCTTTTTTTAAGATTTTTTTAAAGAAATGCGGTATAATAAATTTTAGTTAAAGGAGAGAATGTATGTCTAATTATCGTAGAACTTCAAAACCAAAAACAGAACACATCAAAAAAGGCTTTACGGTCTTTCAAAAAACCGTTGCTACTATCGGTAGTATTCTCGGCTTAATTACCGCAAGTATCACTATCATGAACGCCTTGGATAATAACAAAAATACTAAAAAAGAACCTACGACAAGCCAGACGACAACAATTGTCAAAGAAATTCAAAAGGAATCCCCTAAGGAAAACACTAGTCCCAATAAGGAAAATAATACTAGTCAAGAAAAAACACAACAAGAAGAAACGCCAAAATCCAGCGTCAAAGAAGAGAAAAAAGAAGAGCAGAAAACAGCAACTCAGGACTCTTCTACTCCTGCTCCAAATAAACCTGCCACTGAAACTGAAAAGCAGTCCAATAATACTCCAACTTCAGAAAATAAAAGTAATCAATAGCCAGTAAAATAGCTTCCCTCCAAACTTGGAAAGAAGCTATTTTTTTATTGTTGTAACACTTTTCGAGGTTTGGTACCCTCAGCTGGACCGATGACACCTGCCATCTCCAGTTCTTCCATGAGACGGGTCGCACGGTTAAAACCAACTGACAAACGACGCTGAATCATGGATGCACTGGCTTTCTGGGTTTCGATCACCAAAGCCTTGGCTTCTTCAAAAAGCGGATCTCCACCAGATTCACCATCTGAAAATTCACCGTCATTTTCAGAAACCTCACCTGGATCAAAACTCTCATCGTAATCTGCATCCGCCTGAGCCTTGATAAAGTTTACGATGCGTTCAACATCATCATCCGAGATAAAGGAGCCTTGGAGACGAACTGGATGATTTTCATCAATTGGTTTAAAGAGCATGTCTCCTCGACCAAGCAGTTTTTCTGCTCCATTTTCATCCAAGATAGTACGGGAGTCTGTCCCTGATGAAACCGCAAATGCCACACGTGACGGAACATTGGCCTTAATCAGACCAGAGATGACATCAACGGATGGACGCTGGGTTGCAAGAATCATGTGGATACCAGCAGCACGCGCCTTCTGTCCCAGTCGGATAATAGCATCTTCCACTTCCTTGCTAGCCACCATCATGAGGTCAGCCAACTCATCCACAATCACAACAATGAGTGGCAGTGGAATCTGCTTGTACTCAGATTGAGCATTAAACTCTTCTACCTTGGCATTAAAGCCTGCAATATTCCGAACTCCTACCTTGGCAAAAAGTTCATAACGATTTTCCATCTCATCCACAACCTTTTGCAGGGCCTTGCTGGCCTTGCGTGGATTGGTTACAACTGGAATCAAGAGATGGGGAATATCATTGTAAACAGACAACTCAACCATCTTAGGATCGACCATCATAAACTTGACCTGGTCGGGTCTTGCTTTCATCAGAATGCTAGCAATAATGCCGTTAACTGCTACTGACTTCCCTGAACCCGTTGAACCTGCAACTAGCAAGTGGGGCATTTTAGAAAGGTCAAAAGCTCTTGCTGTGCCATTAACAGCCTTCCCTAAAGGAATTTCTAATAGATTTTCTGCTTTCGTTTGAGATTGTTCCCATAGTTCTCGGAAAGACACAGTGGCAATTTCAGAGTTAGGAACCTCAATTCCGACTAGGGATTTCCCAGGAATTGGTGCTTCGATTCGAACATCCTTAGCTGCCAAGGCTAGAGCGAGGTCATCTGCTAGATTGGAAATGCGGTTGACCCGCACACCGACTGCCGGTTTGACTTCATACTTGGTTACTGACGGTCCAATTTCAGCCCGTTCAACCGTCACCTTGATACCAAAGCTAGCAAAGGTTTCTTCCAAGATTTTGATATTCTCTCGGACAATTTTTTTCTCTTTAGACTGGTCTTTTGGTTTATCTGGGGCAAAAAGTTGTAAACTAGGGAGTTTATATTCAAGAGCCTCCTTGGCTGAAAAATCGACCTGAACATCTTCATCATCCAAGGTTTCTTCTTGTTCAGGAAATTCAAGTTCAGCTTGAGGCAAGATGATCTCTGGTTCTACCCACTCTTCTTCTGGAACCGGTGGAACATCAAGCACAACATCTTCTGTCAGAATTTCACCCGTTTCCATATCAACAGGAGGCAAATCGAGTAAGGCTTTTTCAGCCTCTTCTTTCTCTAATCTAGCCTCTTCCTCAGCCTTTTGACGAGCTTTTTCTTCTTGTTTGACAAAGCGTTCCTCTTTTCGACGCTCATGCCCTTCCCGCCATTTGGCAAAGCCTCTACTGAAAAATTCAGCAATATCGTAAACAGACCAAGGACTGACTAGGAGAGCACCCACTAAAATCAAGATAGCACCAATAAAGTAAGTACCGATATTTGAAAAGAGAAAGGCTGTTGGCACATAGAGGGCAACACCAATCAAGCCTCCTCCAGCAAAACTAGTCGTTCGAAAACCAGTCAAATCAGTCACAACCTGAGCCATGGTTCCTTTTAGAACTGACTTGTCCAAGCCATATTTCCAAACCAAGTAGGCCTCAAAAATCAGGAGCAAGCCTGCAAATATAGTGAAAAAGCCAGATAGAAGACCTTCCTGTTTTCGGATCCACTTGAAAAAGAAGAGGTAGAGCAGGATACCAAATATTGCCAGATAAGCTAGACTACCCACCAGCAAGCGAATTAAATTGTAAAGAGTGATACCTGCAGCCCCTAATTTGAAGGCTGCGAAAATCAATAAAAACGCGATTCCCAACGAAATCAACATCCGTTGAATCGCTTCTTTTCTTTCGAGTTCTGCTTTTGACGGTCTCCGTCTTGTTTTACTTGTATTCTTGTTTGCCATTCTTCTATTATACCATATTTCACAGGCATTTCGAAAAAGGTCAATATTCTCCTTGGATAGTTCAGTATTGGGAGATTCAAATAAAATTTTCTTATCCATAGTTTCCCTCTCTAAGTAATTTCAGAACATCTTTTTGATAGCCTTTATAATCCAGCTGACTGTTCATCAAAAAAGAAGATATGCAAAATTTTGAAATTTTGATATAATAAAACTATCAAAAAGTAAAGGAATGATTGGTATGAACGCAATCACAGCTCACAGCTCACAGCTCACAGCTCACAGCTCACGCTGATTATGTAATCAAGCGTATTTTTTGTCAAGCCCTAAAACAGACTTTTTCACATTTTTGTGAGAAGGTCTTTTCTGTTGTTTCTCAACTCAATGAGTTGATTGTTGGAGGTGTAAAATGGCTCCTCTAGCTATTGATAGAAGTTGGCAATCTGGAAATGAAAGAGCTGACAATTTATTTTTCTGGAGAAATTTCGGTTTTGATGAAAAAGATATTTTAATCGAAAATACTGATGGTATCATTAACGGAGCTCTGTTTGAATTTAAAAATAGCATTGCTGATCTTAATGCTGTGCTTGTTCAAGCTATCCACTATCTGTCTAAATTAAGGATAAAAGGTGGTATTCCTATACCAAGCAAAATCGTTTTAGTTGATATTAATAAAAATCGTGCTAGTGTTTATGATGCAACTCAATATCGTTTAGAAATTTTACAAAATTATACGAATAGTGCATCAAAAAATGTAAATCAGACCACTTTAAAAAATGCTACTAATCCTGAAAAAGTAATTGAATTTGATGTTCTTCAACCAAAAAGCCCTAAAAATCGTGAATTGTGTGAATTATTCCAAATAGACGAGTATCAAAAGTTTGAAATTGATTTTCCAAACATTTTAGGGTGGGCGAACTATATATACCGTCACGATAAAACAACAACAAAATCTCAAATGTTTGAGATGCTCAAACAACCATCTAATTCAATAGTCGAAAACTATATCTTACCTTGGTGTGGAGACGAAAGCGATTTTGACACCGTGATGGACGCATTAAATGACCCCGCAAATAGAAAAGATTTAGGAGCATTTTATACACCACTACCTTATGTTAAAGAAGCAACTAAACTTGTTCGTCAAGCTATTAGCAATCTTCCTAAAGGCATGGACTATGTTATTTTGGACAGATGTGCTGGTACAGGAGCATTAGAGCATTATTTAACCGAAGAAGAGTTAAGCCATGTTATCTTGAATACTTATGAAATAAAAGAATGGCTTGTTTTGTATAACAAATATATTGGGAAGGTACGGGCTATCATACCACCACTTTCAATGGTACAAGAAAACAAGGGGAACTTAGTAACAGGTGGGGATGCTTTAGCAGAAGAGTTTTTATCAATTCCAATGGAAACAGATGGAAAACATAATACATTACAAGAAGTCATAGATGACAAAAATGTTGCGATTATTGGTTTTGAAAATCCCCCTTATTCTAGCGAATTAGCCCGTGCTCAAGAAGGAAATGTTAAATCGATAGATAAATTTAGCTATATAAGGAAATTGATGTCCGATGAATTTGTTGGTGATAGTAACCATGCAAAAGATTTGCTAAATCAATTCGTTTGGTCTTTTGAAAAATACTTTATGAGAGATGAAAACGACTATTATATTTTATTTGCTCCTGTTAAGTATTGGAAATCAGTTGGTCTAATGCAAAAAATCTTTATTAATGGTTTTCTAGCAAACAGAGGGAACTTTAAAGCACAAGAAAGTTCCGTTTTGGTAGCACTTTGGAAAAACGATCAAGATAACGAAACTGAAAGTATTACTGTAACTGCTAAAGAAATATGGAGAGATAATAAAAAATGGGGAACTGGGAAAGGAGCAGCAGTCATTGATGTACCTGAGGATGCTATTCTTAAAGATGTGAAGCATGTCACTATAAAAAAAGTATACAAAACGCTAGGAGAATACTATTCTAAAAAGTTAAAAACAGATGTGTTATCTAAAATTGCTACTGGCTACGATGGTAAAGAAGTGCCATTAAAAAGCTA
This sequence comes from Streptococcus sp. HMSC077D04, assembly GCF_001808785.1. Taxonomy (GTDB): domain Bacteria; phylum Bacillota; class Bacilli; order Lactobacillales; family Streptococcaceae; genus Streptococcus; species Streptococcus mitis_BX. Next base: position 382,992 of record NZ_KV794547.1, read on the forward strand.
TGGAAAACCTGTTTATAATGACAATATTTTAGCGGTTATAGAAGCCAGTGGTTTTGGTACTACTCCGCAGGACATAAGAATGACTAGAATTGCTATTTATCATGGACGAGGTAGTCAAGTTAGAACGAATAATTACGCAGAGCAAACTGCTTTATTTGTTGCCAAGCAATACCCTCAAAAAAACTGGTATGAAAGGGATATTTACTATACAACTGCTGATAAAGGGGATTTGTATACAGAGGATACAGATTTTCTTAGAAAATCTACATTATGGACTTGTATCTCTCAAAAAAATCATTGTTTGAGCTTTGATGGTTCTGATGGAAAGTTTTATAGTAACGAAATGTGCCTAGATAAGAACTCTCTAGTTCGTAAAGAATTGATCGAACAAGAAAAATATGGAAAACTTGATAGAGCTGACTTAATGTTGCTAGGTGTCTTCGATGAATTACTTGAACTAGCTAAAAATACTCAAGAATATAATCCAAAATACAATTATGGTACTTATCAAATTGAATTGGACATAAATACATCATACAAAGATGGTAATGATAAAAAGATATTCAACAATGAAAAAGTTAACACTAAACTAAAAGAACTTAAAACAAGGTTAGCTGAATACTACGAAAATGAGCTTGAAAGTAAATTATTTGAGTATGAACTATTGAAATAGTGAGAAGACGATTTCCAAACGGAAATCGTCTTTTTCGATATTGTTGAAATACTACATTTTGTGGTTGGTTTAAACTGGTATATAGTTCCCTTTTATTTAACTGCTTGTGGTTTGCGTAGGTAACCATAGACCACACCACTTACGATTGCTCCGACCAAGACAGAGGCAAGGTAAAGAAGAGCATTTGAAGTAAGTGCAATCACGAAGATTCCTCCGTGTGGCGCCATGAGTTTGATTCCAGCAAGACCAACGAGTCCACCTGCTACTGCTGAACCAAGGATGAAACTTGGGATCGCACGAGCTGGGTCTGCTGCACCGAATGGGATCGCTCCTTCAGTGATAAATGACAAGCCCATGATGATGTTTGTCAAACCAGAGTTGCGTTCTTCTTTGGTAAATTTATCTTTGAAAAGAAGGGTTGCGACAAAGATAGCAAGTGGTGGTACCATTCCTCCAGCCATAACTGCTGCCATGGCTACAGAACCACCTGAAGAAACAGTTGCCGCAAGCGTACCGGTACCAAAGACATAAGCCGCTTTGTTAACTGGTCCACCCATGTCAACAGCCATCATTCCACCAAGAACGATACCGAGAAGGACAGCTGAACCGCCTCCAAGACCGCCAAGGAAGTCATTCATAGCAGTGTTGATTGCTGCCATTGGGATGTTAACAGCTAGCATGACAAATCCAGTCAAGATTGTTCCAAGAAGTGGCAAGAGAAGGATTGATTTAGCACCTTCAAGCGAACGAGGAACTTTAACGTATTTCTTAATAGCAAGAACCAAGGCACCTGCGATAAATCCACCCACAAGGGCACCTAGGAAACCAGATGAGACACCTGCAAGAGTTGACGTTGCTTCACCACCTGCTGCATAAGGGATTTTACCAAAGGCAAAACCTTCTTTAGCAATAGCACCAGCCACGAAACCTGCTACCAAACCTGGTTTTTCAGCGATAGAGTAAGCAACATAACCTGCAAAGACTGGGAGCATCAAGCCAAAGGCTGCACCACCAATTTTCATGAACATAGAAGCTAGTTCATGGTAGGAACCAAGATTGCCAAGGTTTTCATTTGGAACACCCAAAGCACCGTCAATCAAGAATGCAAGGGCAATCATGATACCACCACCGATAACGAATGGTAACATTTGAGATACACCACTCATCAAGTGTTTGTAGAAGGCACCTCCAAGGCTTTGTTTTTCATTGCTTGCTATTGCAGCTTTTCCACCATTAGCGGCACGGTAGACTTCAGTATCTCCTGAAAGAGCCAAGTTAATCAGCTCTTCTGTTTTACGGATACCGTCAGCAACTGGACGATTGATCAATGGTTTACCATCGAAACAATCCATTTCAACGGCCTTGTCTGCTGCGATAATAACTGCTTTAGCCTTGCGGATATCTTCTGCAGTTAGTTGATTTCCAACACCGCTGGCACCATTGGTTTCAACCTTAATCCCAACACCCATTTCAGCAGCCACTTTTTGAAGGGCTTCTTGGGCCATGTAAGTGTGGGCAATACCTGTCGTACAAGCTGTAACAGCTACGATAAAGTCACCAGAGTTATTGGCAGGCGCTTGAACAGGTTCCTCAGATTTTTCTGAAGCTTGGTCAAAAAGTTCGATAACTTGGTCAGCTGATGTTACTTGACGAAGTTTGTCAGCAAAACCGTCTTTCATCAAGTATTGAGACAATTCTGCCAAGGCTGCCAAATGGGTATCATTGGCACCTTCTGGAGCCGCAATCATAAAGAAGAGGTCAGTAGCTTGTCCATCCAAGCTCTCATAATCAACACCCTTATTTGACTTAGCAAATAGAACAGTCGCTTCTTTGACAGCAGCATTTTTGCTGTGAGGCATTGCGATACCATCACCCAAACCTGTAGAAGTTAAAGCTTCACGCGCTAAAATGCCTTCTTTAAAGGTTTCAAAATCTGTCACATAACCATGATTTGTCAAGCTTTTAATCATCTCTTCGATGACAGCAGTTTTTTCAGTTGCTTGCAAATCCAGCAACATAACATCTTTTCTCAATAGGTCTTGAATTTTCATCGTTTTTCTACCTCAACTTTTTCATATGTTTCTTTAATAAATTCCGCCGTTGCCAAGTCATCTGAGAAGGTAGTTGCCGTTCCGCAAGCCACTCCCCATTTGAAGGCTTCTACTGCATCTTTTGATTTGACAAATTCACCTGTAAATCCGGCAACCATAGAGTCACCAGCTCCAACTGAATTTTTGACTGTTCCCTTGATTGGCTTAGCGAAGTAAGCTCCCTCAGATGTGACAAGAAGAGCACCGTCACCAGCCATAGAGATAATGACGTTTTGAGCACCTTTAGCCAGTAACTCACGAGCGTATTTCTCAATTTCATCTAAACTTTCGAGTTTAACCCCAAAAATTGCTCCAAGTTCATGATTATTTGGTTTAACCAAGAGCGGTTGGTATTCTAAACTATCAATCAAGGTCTGTCCTTCAAAGTCACAAACCACTTGCGCACCCGTCTGACGCGTCAAGGCAATCAAATCCTTATAGATAGCATTGCCTAGATTTTTAGCACTTGAACCCGCAAATACAACCGTGTCTTCTGCAGTCAAACTAGACAAAATAGCTTTCAACTCTTCTAACTGGGCTGGTTCGACATTTGGACCCGTTCCGTTGATTTCTGTCTCTTGGTCTGCTTTGATTTTAACATTGATACGAGTATCTTCTGCCACTTGGACAAAACGCGTCTCGATTTCTTCCTCTGCCAGAGTATCTGTGATAAATTCACCAGTAAAACCTCCGATAAATCCAGTCGCTGTATTTGGAATATCCAAACGTTTCAAGACACGACTGACATTGATTCCTTTCCCACCAGCAAACTTATCATCACTATCCATTCGATTGACACTACCGACTTGGACTTGGTCCAAACGAACGATATAATCAATAGATGGATTGAGTGTGACTGTATAAATCATACTTCTATTACCTCCGTTTTCTCCTTAATAGCCTGCAAGAGCTCATGCCCTTGACTTGTAATAACAATAGCTCGTTTGAGTGGTGCTACCTTGGCAAAGCAAGTTTGTCCAATTTTTGACGAATCGACCAAGACATAGGTCTGTTTGGCATTCTCCAAAATAGCACGCTTCACAGCTCCCTCTTCCATATCAGGAGTCGTATAATAGCCATCGTCCACACCATTCATCCCGATAAAGGCACGGTCAAAGTGCAATTGGTTAATTTGGTTAAGAGCAACGCCCCCGATGCTAGCATCCGTCGCCATCTTGACACTACCTCCAACCATGACAGTTGGAATCTGCTTTTCAACCAACTGAGCAGCATGGTGAATCGAGTTGGTCACGACTGTAACATTCTTATTGACCAATTCATGGATCAAAAAAGCAGTTGTTGTTCCAGCATCAATAAAGATGACATCTTGTTCCTTGATGAGAGAGGCCGCCTTCTGAGCTAGCAACTTCTTCTCTTGAAGGTTTTTGACAGATTTTTCTTGAATGGTTTCTTCTTCCTGCAAGGAATGGGGCAATTCTGCTCCACCATGCACGCGACGAAGCTTGTTTTCCGCTTCCAACTCATCCAAATCTCTTCGAACCGTTGATTCTGACGTTTCTAGCAAACTAACTAATTTCTCTAGAGAAACTACATGATGTTGATTTAACTCCTCTAAAATCAGTTGTTTCCGCTCTGTTTTTAACACCGAATCACCTCCTGTTATCGTTTACACTATTCATTCTATCACACTCTCTTTCAAAGTCAAGCATTTTTTATCATTTTCTTTCAAATTCTATCATTTTTCTCATTTCCAGAATTTTTATTGCAAGATAAGAGGCTTTATGGTAGACTATTTGAGTAAGCATTGGAAGATTACTCAAGAGGCTTAAGAGGCCGTGTTGGAAACGCGGTAGGCGTGTAACAGCGTGCGTGGGTTCGAATCCCATGTCTTCCGTTTATTTTAAAAAAGATACCCAAGAAATCTTGGGTATCTTTTTTCTTATATGCTTGTTTTATAACTCGGGTGAATTTCTTAGAAAATATCAAATAACAATTTCACATTGAGAATTGTTAAGATAATAGAAACGATATAGCCAAGGATGGTATTCCATTTGGCATTGGTAAATTCTCCCATCAGTGATTTCTTAGAAGTTAGATAAATCAGTGGGAAGATTGAAAATGGAAGAGCAATCGAAAGAAAGACTTGTGAATAAACCAATAACTGATCCAATGTTTTTTCCTGATGACCAAACAGAACCGCTACAATCATGACAGGCAACAAGGCAAAGAGACGAGTTGCCAAACGAATGAACCATTGAGGTAATCTCATATGCAAGAAACCTTCCATAACGATTTGTCCAGTCAAGGTACCCGTAATTGTCGAATTTTGACCACTGGCTAATAAAGCCAAGGCAAACAAGGTTGATAAGGTCGAGCTAGCTATAGCTCCTGCAATAGTAGAATCCTGCAAGGCATTATACATTTGAGAGAAGGCAGAAATCTCAGATGCATGGCCGAAAAAGAGAGCCGCCCCGAGAATTAATAGAAGGGAGTTAACCACAAAGGCCAAGGATAATTGGAGATTTGAATCCCAGGTCATAAAGCGCACGGCTTTTCGAACATCATTCTTGTCCTTGTGATTGATTTTCCGAGTTTGAGACAAGGAAGAATGCAAATAGAGGTTATGGGGCATAACCGTTGCTCCCACGATCCCTAGTGCCAAGGTTAATTGACTTTCATGCCCTGGCAAGGGACTTTCAAATAAGGTTGCATTCGGTAGATAACCCTCAACGATTCCTTGGAAGCTTGGATGTGACAAAGCTACCAGATAGGTAAAAATTGCTAGAATGGTTAAAATCAGTGTTGTCACAATAGCTTCAATCTTCTTAAAGCCAAATTTCATCAGAAGCAATAAGAGAAAAACATCCAACACGGTCAAGAGAATTGCTATCATAATCGGAATCTTAAAGAGAAGATTGAGAGCAATCGCTGAACCTAGAACTTCTGCCAGATCTGTCGCCATCAAGGCTAATTCTAAAATCACCCATAGACTATAACGAAGCCATTTAGGTGAATGATGAGCCGTTGCTTGAGCCAGGTCCATCTGGGTTACAATACCAAGCTTTCCTGCCATCTGCTGAAGTTGCATGGCAATGAGAGATGAAATCAAGATAACAAACAAGAGACTATACTTATAGGAAGCACCACCGACTACACTGGTAATCCAGTTTCCTGGATCCATATAACCAACTGCGACAAGAGCACCCGGACCTAAAAAGGCATTTAAATTTTGCCAGAAATGATTGTTATTTGGAGTATCGATAGATTGATTAATCTCAGAGAGTGACACTTTTTTATGAGAAGACATAGATACTTACCTCTTTCTAAACCTACTTTTTCATTATTTTCTATTAGAGAAAAATAAGATTGACTTTAAACTATTAAAACAATGAAAACTATATGAAAAACATTTAGTTTTTTCATTATTTTTCTTAAGGTACCTTAATATTTTTCTTAAGGCACCTTAATTATAACACAAAAATGAAAACTATATGAAAAACATTTAGTTTTTTCATTATTTTTCTTAAGGCACCTTAATTATAACAGAAAATATGATAAAAACTTAAGAAAATTCAGGACTTGATTTAATATTTAGGATACAACAAAATGTTGTATTCTTTTTTTGCAAAAGAATACCAAAGAAAAAATAAAAAACGTTGATTTAACAACGTTTTACCAAGGAATGCAAAAGAATGCAAAGGAATAATGGAGCCGGTGGGAGTCGAACCCACGTCCAAACACCTGCTAACATATTTGTCTACAACCATAGGTTATGTATTCGTTTAACAGTCCCTCGACACATAACTCAAGCCTAGAAACCGCGAGTCTATCAATCTCTTATCAAGCCGCTAGACAAGACTTGATCGTATCTCGCTAATAATAAGACCTGTCATTGAACACGAGCAATCCAAATCGGGTCACGCCTGCTGGTTTTTAGGCAGCTAGAGCGTAAGAAGTGTTATTTTTTGCAGTTATATTTAACTGAGCGTTTACGTCGCCACACGAGTCGCAAAATATGCCTCATAATGCCTGTCGAATCCGTAACGACCCCAAAAGACAATAAAACCATTATACCTTATCTAACACAAAAATGCAAAAAGGAAAGCAATTAACTACAAAAGATAGTCTTTCAAAGATTTTGTCAAAACCTGATAACCAGCAACACTAAGGTGCAACCCATCAGTTGTATAATCTTTTTTGAGTTGACCTGCCTGGTCTGTCAAACTATCAAAAACTGGCACAAATTCTACCTGCATATAGGCAGAAGCAAGCTCTTGATAGGCTTGATTCCATTTCTGAATTTTTTCATTCGTGCGGATATAGACTGTCTGCTTGTACTCTTCTCCCTCATTGACTGGCAAAATAGAAAGCAATTTAATCTCAGTCAATGGATAATCGCGAGCAATGGATTGTATGATAGCTTCGAGGTTATTGAGAGCCTCATTCACAGGCACATCTTTTCCGATATCATTTGTCCCAATCAAAAGGACAATTTTATCTACTGCTCCACCGTACAGATGCGCATCTAGATTTTCTAATAACAGCCCTGTCTGATACCCTCGAATGCCTCGATTGACAATCGTCTTCGAAGTCCCAAATAGTTCCTGCAGAGGATAATATTCGACAATGGAATCCCCAATAAAAAGAATGTCTGGCTCTACAACAGAAACCTGATTTAAGTGACGATACTTGGTTTGGATTTTTTCTTGTTCCTTTAGTAACCAATTTTCTAATAACTGTACTGCCACTTCATTCTCCTTTTTCTAACCAGTTTTCCAAGATTTGATAAACTCCTCCTTGGCTATTGGCTGGCGCTAGAGCAGTAGCCACAGCTTTGGCTTTATCATCAGCATTTTCCATCGCATAGGCAATTCCAGCCATTTCAAGCATTTCAACATCATTTTCACTGTCACCAAAAGCCATGATTTGTTGGGAGGTCAAGTCCCAGCGCTTGAGTAATTCTTCCAAGCCCCATGCTTTATGAATTCCAGCTTGAAGGATATCAATGCAACCATAGCCACTCGATACAGCACGAACACGGCCATCAAAGAGGTCATTGATTTCTTCCAAGACCGAACTCAAACGTTCCTCACCAACAACCATACTCATCTTGAGCACACCACCAAAGAGGTCAGAGGTTAATTCGTCCACAAATTGCATCCGTTGGTAGAATTTTTCAATCATTTCTGGAGTCATAAAACTTTCAAGGTCTGTAAAAATGGTACCTTCTTTGACGAAACCACCCTTCATCCCCGTTACAACAAACTGGTCCTGACATGCTCGACCCTCGAAATGAGCCAAGGCCTTATCAACAATGGCATCATCCCAAGTCTGAGCCTGAATCAGTTCATTGTTTTCAAAAATACGAGCACCATTGGCAACAACCAGAGTCACTCGATCCACCAAATGCTCCAGTAGTTGCCTCATGCGGTGAATTTCATTTCCCGTCGCGATGACAAAACGAATGCCCCTTTGATCCAACTGATCTAAAATCTTTTCCAATCGTGGGAGATCAAGCTGGCCTCTAGCATCCAGCAAAGTCCCATCCATATCTGTCGCAATTACCTTAATCGTCATTTACTTTCCTCTGGATTTAAGCTAGTCCCACTTCAATCCCACATGTTCGTTCATTTCTTTATAGGCTGTATCAATTCGTTCCTTAGTCGCTTCATCTAACTGATCACGATGACTGCCACCCTCGATAAAATCTTCTAAGATATAGGTTTGATAATGATATAGGGGATATCCTTCTGGTGAAAAGGTTCCCTTTGGTGTTCGATTGACCCAAGTTGGATGAGCTTTAGCTGTGTCAATAGTTGTTTTTCCACCTTTTTTCTTGACAGTTACATCCATAAGAACACCACGCTCAGTCCACTTCGCATTGTCTACACCAGTCATTGTTTCAATACGTTGGTTAGAAATAAAGTTTCCCATAGAATAGATGATAAGTTTTTTCTCTCCATCTTTTTCAACAGTCTCTGATGGCTCAACTACGTGTGGATGGCCTCCAAAGATAATATCCGCTCCCCAATCAATCATCTTGTGGTACAAAGCCTTTTGCTCTTCAGTCGGTTCTATGCGATACTCAACACCCATCTGAGGCATGATAACAGTAATATCCGCTTCCTTCTCTGCCCGTTCAATTTCAGCCTTCATCTTATCTTCGTTTAGGTCTGAAAGATAGCGGTTATAGTCTTCTTGCGAAATACTTTGCTCAATTCCATTAAATCCATAAGAATAAGCCAAAAGTGCAACCTTGATACCGTTCACTTCCTTGATAACGAGTGGAGCTTGGTCACGTGACTCGTGCGTATAAACTCCAATAGGTGTCATTCCTGCCTTTTCAATTGCATCTGCCGTTGAAATAACTCCTTCAATTTGCGAATCTAAAACATGATTATGGGCTAAATCTAAAACATGATACCCAGCATCTTTAATAGCATCCATTACTTGAATAGGAGCATTAAATAAAGGATACCCCGCTAAATAATGATCTTTATTAATAGTTCCTTCAAAATCACCTATTGCCAAATCAGCCTGCTTAAGCCAAGGAGTTACGTATTCAAAATTCTCATGAAAATCATAGCTGCCATCTTCCTTTTTAGCTGACATATAGATAATATCATGGTAAAGTAAATCTCCATGGGCCATAATACGAGCACTTGTTTCTTCTTCCTGATCTTTAGATTTTTGATTTATCTTATTTGCTTCTTTAGAAATGGCATCCTTTTTTTGACTGGTCAAGGGGATTCCTTGGAAACTTTCAAACAGCAAGACCAAGCCCATTGATAAAGCAACTGCTAGCAAGAGTATCGCCACAAATCCCTTATTACTCCACTTGCGATAACTCCTAAAAAAGTTTACAAAGCCCCTCATAAAACGAAAAACTGGTCCACGTTTATGTCTATCTTGTCTTCTTTGCATCTTCATTCTCCCTACTTTCTAATGCAAGCCTTTTCTTTTTATTATATCACAGATAAGTAATTCTTTCACAATTGAATCGAACCTAGTAGGTATTTTCTATAAAAGCTAGATGCCGAAATGCTTTCATTCCTTATCATTTTGTGATATCATGTAGAGGTAATGAAAGGAGAGAAAATGTCTGCAATAGAACGTATTACAAAAGCTGCTCACTTAATTGATATGAACGATATTATCCGCGAAGGGAATCCTACTCTACGCGCAGTTGCTGAGGAAGTCACTTTCCCCTTGTCTGACCAGGAAATCATCCTAGGCGAAAAGATGATGCAATTCCTGAAACATTCCCAAGATCCTGTCATGGCTGAAAAGATGGGACTCCGCGGTGGGGTTGGACTTGCTGCTCCCCAGTTAGATATCTCAAAACGTATTATCGCTGTTTTGGTGCCAAACATTGTCGAAGAAGGCGAAACTCCAGAGGAAGCCTACGACTTGCAAGCCATTATGTACAATCCCAAAATCGTCTCTCACTCTGTTCAAGACGCTGCTCTTGGCGAAGGAGAAGGTTGCCTCTCTGTTGACCGCAATGTGCCTGGCTATGTTGTTCGCCATGCTCGCGTTACTGTTGACTACTTTGACAAGGACGGCGAAAAACACCGTATCAAGCTCAAAGGCTACAACTCCATCGTTGTTCAGCATGAAATTGACCACATCAACGGAATCATGTTTTACGATCGTATCAATGAAAAAGACCCATTTGAAGTTAAAGATGGTCTACTGATTCTTGAATAAATAAAATCCCGTTGCAAGACGGGGTTTTGTGTTATAATAGAGGCATGAAAACAAATGATATTGTCTATGGCGTCCACGCCGTTACCGAAGCCCTCCTTGCAAACACAGGGAACAAACTTTACCTCCAAGAAGATCTCCGAGGTAAGAATGTTGAGAAAGTCAAGGAACTGGCTACAGAAAAGAAGGTATCCATTTCTTGGACCTCAAAAAAATCCCTCACTGAGATGACTGAAGGTGCTGTTCATCAAGGTTTTGTTCTACGAGTGTCTGAATTTGCCTATAGCGAGCTGGATCACATCCTTGCCAAAACACGCCAAGAAGAAAATCCACTGCTATTGATTCTGGATGGTCTAACTGATCCCCACAACTTAGGTTCCATCTTAAGAACCGCTGATGCGACCAATGTTTCAGGTGTCATCATTCCCAAGCACCGTGCTGTCGGAGTTACTCCTGTCGTTGCTAAAACGGCCACAGGTGCTATTGAGCACGTTCCAATTGCTCGAGTGACCAATCTGAGCCAAACTCTGGACAAACTCAAGGATGAAGGATTCTGGACCTTTGGAACGGATATGAATGGTACTCCTTGCCACAAGTGGAATACAAAAGGGAAAATAGCCCTCATCATCGGAAATGAAGGAAAAGGAATCTCTAGTAACATCAAAAAACAGGTCGATGAGATGATTACCATTCCGATGAATGGACATGTTCAAAGTCTCAATGCCAGTGTTGCTGCAGCCATTCTCATGTACGAAGTTTTTCGAAATAGACTATAAAAAAGTTTCCAGTCATCTGATTGGAAACTTTTTTTATGATTAACTATGTTCGGTGATAAACTTGTAAGCTTCTTGACCAGCGATAGCTCCATCTCCAACTGCTGTTGTCACTTGGCGAAGGTCTTTCAAACGAACATCTCCAACGGCAAAGATACCATCAACTGCAGTTTTCATGTGGTTATCTGTCACAATCCAACCAGCCTGATCTTGGATATTCAATTCTTTAACAAAATCGCTAACAGGGTCCAATCCAACATAGATAAAGACGCCACCGAAGGCTTGTTCTGTCACTTGACCTGTTTTCACATTTTCAAATACGACAGATTCTACTCGGTTTTCACCCTTGATTTCCTTCACTACAGAATCCCAGATAAAGCTGATTTTCTCATTCGCAAAGGCGCGGTCTTGTAAAACTTTTTGGGCACGAAGTTGGTCACGACGGTGAACAATGGTAACAGTCTTAGCAAAACGAGTCAAGAAGAGGGCTTCTTCAACAGCTGAATCTCCACCACCGACTACCAACAAATCTTGGTCACGGAAGAAAGCACCATCACACACAGCACAGTAAGAAACACCACGACTGTTCAGTTCTTCTTCTCCAGGTACTCCCAAAGGACGGTGTTTAGAACCAGTTGCTACGATAACTGTACGTGTTTCATATGTTTGGTCATCAGTCATCACTTTCTTAAAATCACCATGATCTTCTACATTTTCAACATAGCCATAAATGTGCTCAACACCAAGATTTTCAAGAGGTTCAAACATTTTTTCTGCCAATTCTGGCCCACTAATATTAGCGTATCCAGGGTAATTTTCAATATCAGATGTATTATTCATCTGACCACCTGGCAGACCACCTTCAATCAAGGCTACTTTTAGATTGCTTCGAGCAGCATACAAGGCTGCAGTCATCCCTGCAGGTCCAGCACCGATAATAATAGTATCGTACATATAGATTCCTTCTTTCTTGTTGTAACTATCTTTATTCTAACTCTTTCTTGTCAATCACGCAAGGATTATGCCTTGAAAACAAGAATTAAACTCATAACCGCAAAGGATAATACTGGAACAACCAAGACACCAATCATAATCATATCATAGAGATGGGCTTGGCGAGCCTTGGCAGTCTTATCAACTCCCGACATGGCTCTCAGTCCAATCCAAATCCCTAAAAAAATCAGGACGAGGATGGTGGTCAAGATCAAACTCTCGAAATATAAAGAAAATAGTTGCAGTAGCATGATTTCTCTCATTTCTATCTTTTTTAAAGAGTAAACTCAGCTAGTCCAGCTAACTGAGTTTTTCTTTATCTATTATATCAAATATAAGTCCGTTTGTAACTAGCGAAGAATTCTTTTGTTCGCTCTTCTTTAGGATGGTGGATAATCTCATCCGGTGTTCCAGACTCAATGATTTTCCCCTTATCTAGGAAGAGAATCTTATCAGCCACTTGAGCTACAAAGGACATGTCATGACTAACTAAAATCATGGTTTGACCTGACTTAGCAGCATCTGCAATAGACTTCTCTACTTCACCAACCAATTCTGGGTCAAGGGCTGAAGTTGGTTCGTCCAAGAGTAAGACATCTGGTTTCATGGCAAGAGCACGCGCCAAGGCAACCCGTTGCTTCTGTCCACCTGATAAATGTCTAGGGTAATGGTTCTCACGGTCAGAAAGCCCAACCTTAGCCAACTCTTCCTTGGCAATCTTAGTCGCTTCTTGGTCGGATAATTTCTTGACAACAACCAAGCCTTCTTTTACATTATCAAGTGCTGTTCGGCGTTCAAACAAATTAAACTGTTGGAAAACCATGGACAGCTTGCGGCGTAGGGCCAGGATTTCTTCCTGAGTGATTTTAGAAAAATCAACTGAGAAATCATCAATCTGAATTGATCCACTGTCAGGAGTTTCAAGATAATTGAGACTACGAAGAAAAGTTGATTTTCCAGCTCCTGAAGAACCAATCAAGGCTACTACTTCCCCTTTTTGAATATCCAAGTTCAGATGATCCAAGACAGTCTGTCCTGAAAAGGATTTGCTTAAATTCGAAATCTTAATCATTAACGAAGGTCTCCTTTCACATCTGTTTGCACTGTATCGGGTGCAGAAATAGCCATTTTTCTCTCGATGAAACGACCGAGGCTTTCAATTCCGATATTGACTACCCAATAAACAAGGGCAACGGAAATAAAGCGTTCAAAATAGCGGTAATCAGCTCCGCCTAGAATCTGAGCTTGGGCAAAGACTTCCACAACACCCGCACTGAAGGCTAGAGAAGTCCCTTTGGTCAAGCCGATTAGGGAATTGATTAAAGTTGGAGTCGCCACAACGGCTGCATTTGGAATAATCACGCGACGATAAACTTGTGCTCGGGTCATCCCCAGACTGCGTGCCGCCTCAATCTCACCAGGATTGACTGAGAGAATGGCTGCACGAATGGTTTCACTCGCATAAGCTGCTTCATTGAAAGCAAAGGCGACAATCGCAAAAGCAGCAGCTGGAATCGCATTGATATTGAGACCAGTTCCCCATTGCTGATTGAGAGCTTTCAAAGCCAAAGGGATTCCGTAGTAGGTCAACATGAGTTGCACCAAAATCGGTGTCCCTTTTAAGAAACTAACAAAGAAGGCCTGCAAGGGATATAAAATTTTGACACGATTGATTTTCACAATGGCAAAAAGAAGCGCCAAAACCAAGCCAAAAAGGGCACCACCAATTGTCAACATAATCGTTGTTGGAAGTTGTTGGACAATTCTTGGAATTCCATCAAAGACCGAACGCAAGCTAAAAAGTTTGCCATCCGGAATCAATTGCATCAAGTTTTGGTACCAATCTGATGCTAAAATCGTTGTAACATTCATAAAAACATCCTCTCCTGATAATGATTCATTCTACCATACTTCTGCCGTCAATGAAATTATTTGCTACGGTCAGGTACAGACTTTGTCTACCTACTAGTTTATCATACTTTGAAACAGGGAGGTTATATATTTTATCTATCAAAGAGATAAGTAAAAACTATTTCAATCCCAATTCTTCATAAGGTTTTCGATAACCGATTTGCTTAACAGTTCCATTTTCTACTAAAATGGGGCGTTTTAACAACATTCCGTCGCTTGCTAGCAACTCAGCTGCTTCTTGGTTTGACAGACTTCCTACCTTATCTTTCAGCCCCAATTCACGGTATTTGATTCCACTGGTGTTGAAAAATTGCTTCAACTCAAAACCCGAGGTTTCTAGCCAGTTTAAAATGACTTCTTGGCTGGGTGTTTCTTCCACGATGTGAACAGCTTTATAGTCCACACCGAGTTGGTTTAATTCTTGTTTTGCTTTTTTACAAGTTGAACATTTTGGATATTCGATAAATTCTAACATGTCTTTCACTTTCTATTGTTTATCTCTTTAAAATCTACGCCTTCATGCTCCAAGAGCCAAGCTTTCTTTTCCACTCCTGCAGCATACCCTGTCAGACGCTTGCCAGCCCCCAGCACCCGATGACAAGGTACTAGGATAGACCAAGGATTGCGCCCCACTGCTCCACCAATTGCTTGAGCAGAAGCCACTTGTAGCTCTTGGGCTATTTGTCCATAGGTCACTGTCTGACCATAAGGAATTTCCTGTAAATAGGACCAAACTCGCTTTTCGAAATCCGTTCCAATTGGAGCCAAGGGCAAGTTGGATAAATCCTGAGACTTGCCTTTAAAGTAAGCATCTAAGCAAGTGATAACTGGATCTAAGATAGGATGACTAACAACTGCTTCTATCGTTTCATCCCCTAATCCCCTCTCAAAATGCTTCTGCTTCTGCTTCTGCATCCAAATTCCATACAAATAATGGTCATCAGCTACAAGAGAAAAAGAGCCGATTGGCGAAAAGTAGAGCTTTTTTGCGTACTTCTTTTGCATTATTTCTTCAATTTTTGATAGGCCAAGCGTTCCCCATCAACCGGTACCTTTCCAACCCGTTTAAAACCAAGTTTTTCAAAAATATGTTGCATAACCTTATTTTCAGCATGCGTATCTGAACGAAAATCTAGATAGTCAAAACCTTCAATCAAGCCCTCTAAAAAGGTTTGAGCAACTCCTTGTCCCTGGACATCTGCTGCCACAGCAATACGGTGAAAGACTAGGTATTCAGATTCTCCAGTTTGCCAACTTCCTTCATAAATGGCTTCATAGGCTGCCTCTGGACTCTTGGTCACAACAGCATAAGCTAGTAGTTCTCCCTCTTCCAAGGCTACGTAGGCTTGACCGGAGATAATATCATCGATAATAATGTCTGCATTTGGATAACCATTTTGCCATTGATCACTACCAGCATCTGCTAAACATTTTTTAGCATCTTCCATCACCTGCATGATGGCATCTACTTCATTTGGAAAAGCTAAACGAATTTCCATCTTTTCTCCTCATTTCTGACTAGTTTCTCCCATCATAGCATAATTTAAGTCTTTCTACAAGCAGTTAAAACTTGACTTTCTGTTTTTGTTATTTTATAATCTAGTTATTAAAACTAGATAAAAAGGAGTTGAAAATGAAAACTACCTTTTCCTACCCCAAATGGGCAGAAATTCCAAATATTGACCTCTATCTGGACCAGGTTTTGCTCTATGTCAATCAGGTCTGCGCCCCTATCTCTCCTGATAAAGACAAGGGCCTAACAGCATCCATGGTCAACAATTATGTGAAACATGGTTACCTGACAAAGCCTGATAAGAAAAAATACCAACGCCAACAGATTGCCCGTTTGATTGCTATCACAACCCTCAAGTCTGTATTCTCTATTCAAGAAATCGCCCAGACACTTAATACTCTGCAAAGTCAAGCAAGTTCAGACCAACTCTACGATGCTTTTGTGGACTACATGAACCAAGGAATTGATCCAGCAAACCCTATTATCCAAACCAGCTGTCAAACGGTTAAACTCTATCATCAAACTCTAGCCTTAATCCATCATACTCAAGAGGAGGTAATCCAATGAACACTAGTCTTAAACTAAGCAAACAACTCAGTTTTGGAGAGGAGATTGCTAATAGCGTGACCCATGCCGTAGGTGCAGTCATCATGCTTATCTTACTCCCCATTTCATCCACCTATAGCTATGAGGCACACGGATTTTTATCATCTATCGGCGTTTCCATATTCGTTATCAGTCTCTTTCTCATGTTCCTCTCATCCACCATTTATCACTCTATGGCCTATGGTTCGACCCACAAATATGTCTTGCGAATCATTGACCATTCGATGATTTATGTGGCTATCGCAGGCTCTTACACGCCCGTCGTCTTGACCTTAATGAATAACTGGTTTGGCTATCTGATAATTGCCATCCAGTGGGGAACGACCATCTTTGGTATTCTCTATAAAATCTTTGCTAAAAAGGTTAACGAGAAATTCAGCCTTGCTCTTTACCTGATTATGGGCTGGTTGGTTCTGGCAATCATTCCTGCCATTATCAGTCAAACGACACCCATTTTCTGGAGTCTCATGGTAACTGGCGGACTCTGTTATACAGTTGGAGCTGCATTTTACGCCAAGAAAAAACCTTATTTCCACATGATTTGGCATCTCTTTATCCTAGCAGCATCTGCCCTCCAATACATTGCCATTGTTTATTACATGTAAAAAAGTTGAGAAACTCAGTCTCAACTTTTTTCTTTACACATATTGATAAAGTACTGGTGCAAGCGCACATCATCAGTCAATTCTGGATGAAAAGAAGTTACCAACATATTTTTGTCTTGGGCTGCAACGATTTGATTATCAACTGTTGCTAGAATTTCTACATCCTTTCCAACACTACTAATAATTGGACCACGGATAAAGGTCATTGGAATCTGACCAACTCCCTTACATTCTGCTTCCGTATAGAAACTTCCTAATTGGCGCCCATAGGCATTGCGCTCGACCACCATATCCATAGTTTCTAGATGACTCTCTTCCTGAGAAGTAATTTCCTTAGCCAGCAAAATTAAACCCGCACAGGTTCCAAACACTGGTAAGCCAGATAGAATGGCTTCTCGGATGGGAATCAGCATGTCCTGGTCTCGTAAGAGCTTGCCCATGGTTGTAGACTCTCCTCCAGGTAAAATCAAACCCGACAAGTCACTCTGTTCTTGCTGAAAATTCTCTAGATTTCTGATTTCAACACTCTCGACTCCTAATTGATCTAGCACTTTTGCATGTTCTGCAAAGGCACCTTGCAAGGCCAATATTCCGATTTTCATCTATTTTCCTCGCTCAGCCATGAGAATTTGAATTTCATTTTCATTGATACCAACCATGGCTTCTCCTAAATCTTCAGAGATTTCAGCTAGGATTTGAGGATTACGGAAGTTAGTCACAGCCTTTACAATGGCACTCGCTCGTTTAACAGGATCTCCTGACTTGAAAATACCTGAACCGACAAATACACCTTCTGCTCCTAATTGCATCATCAACGCAGCATCTGCTGGCGTTGCAACACCTCCAGCCGCAAAGTTTACAACAGGCAATTTTCCATGTTCATGGACGTATTGAACTAATTCTACAGGGACTTGCAAATCCTTGGCAGAAACATAAAGTTCGTCCTCACGTAAGTTTTGAATACGACGAATTTCCTGATTCATCATACGCATATGACGAACAGCTTGGACGATATCCCCCGTACCCGGTTCTCCTTTGGTACGAATCATAGAAGCACCTTCAGCGATACGACGCAAGGCTTCACCCAAATCCTTCGCCCCACAGACAAAAGGAACTTGGAATTCTTTTTTGTCCACATGGAAACGGTCATCTGCTGGAGATAAAACTTCACTCTCATCGATATAGTCAATCTCAATAGCCTCTAAAATCTGAGCCTCAACAAAATGCCCGATTCTGACCTTGGCCATCACTGGGATGCTAACCGCTTCTTGGATTTCCTTAATCATCTTTGGATCACTCATGCGGGAAACACCACCAGCTGCACGAATATCAGCTGGAATCCGCTCCAAAGCCATCACGGCTGCCGCACCAGCAGCCTCTGCAATACGGGCTTGTTCAGGATTTTGCACATCCATGATAACACCGCCCTTGAGCATCTGCGCCAAGTTTTTATTTAATTCATAACGATTTTCAGTCATTTGTTTATCCTCATCATTTATATTGGTAGCTACCATTTCATTTTAAGTTAGATTAGAATGAATCACAAGATAAAAAAACCAAAATTGTATGGGTACAAATTACCTAAAAAACTATCTGACCTTAACTTAAGGCCAGATAGTTCATCAAATATTATTTTTCAGCTGTAAGGGCAGCCATTGTGATGTAGTTGTATGGTTTGTTAAAGTGTGGCAAGAAGAATAGATCTGTCAATGCCAATTTATCAATTGTCACATGCTCTTGGATAGCAAGTGAGAACATGTGGATTCCCATGCTGATTGCAGAATCGTGTGAAACCATTTGTGCACCAAGAATTTCACGGCTATCTTTGTCAAAGACAATCTTGATGGCAACTTCATGGTTGTCATGCTTCATAAATTCTGGTTTTTGAAGATCGTTAAAGCCTGTTTCAGTTGCATTGTAACCTGCTGCTTTAGCTTTCTCAAGTGTCAAACCAGTTGAAACCATGTGAAGACCGTAGATAGAGATACCGTTTGAACCTTGAACACCGATTCCTTCCAATTCATGTCCACAAGCATTGTAAGCACCAACGATACCAGTACGAACAGCATTTGAAGCAAGGGCGATGTAGCTTGTGTCTTTACGAGCATTGTCATAAACAGTTGCACAGTCACCTACTGCATAAACACCAGGAATTGATGTTTCTTGTTTCTTATCTACAAGGAAAGCACCGTTGCGGAAGAGTTCAATCTTACCATCAGCAAGGGCTGTGTTTGGACGGAAACCAACAGCAAGAACAACCATATCCACGTCGAAACTTTCTTTATCAGTAATCAAGCGTTCAACTTTACCGTCACCCTCAATTGCTTTAACAGTTTGACCAAGCGCCAAGCGGATGTTGTGGTCTTCCAAGTTCTTCGCCATCATTTGTGTGAAGTCTTTGTCATAGTAACCGTTCAAGACAGTATCAACGATATCAACAAGGATAACTTCTTTTCCAAGACGCTCAAAGGCTTCAGCAAGTTCAACACCGATGTAACCACCACCAACAACGGCAATACGGTCAAGGTGTTGGCTCTTGTCAGCCAATTTGTGAATCACTTCTTCAGCGTTTTGGTACAATTTAACGAATTGTACGTTTTCAAGAGTTGCTTTGAATTCGCGGTTTCCTTTGACAATTTCAACACCTTCGATTGGTGGCAAGATTGGTGTAGAACCTGTAGCGAAAATCAATTTTTCGTATGATTCTTTATGCTCTTTTCCTTCAACTTCTGCTGTAACAACTTTGTTATCATAGTCAATTGAAAGAACTGGTGAGTTCATGTAAACTTTAGCACCTTTAGCTTCCAATTTTTCTTTATCAGAATAGAACAAGCCTTCAGCACCGTCGATTTGTTCCCCAATCCAAAGGGCCATTCCGCAACCTAGGAAAGAGATGTTAGAGTTTTGGTCAAATACAACGATTTCGTTTTCATTTCCAAAATTATCCAACATAGTATTAATACATGCTGTACCAGCGTGGTTAGCACCAACTACAACGATTTTACTCATAGAAAAATTCCTACCTTCAATTTTAAATTTACTCTTCTAGTATATCATTTACTGTTAGCGTTTACAAGAGTTTAGTTAATTTTCCCGATTTTTTTGTAAAAAAATGTAAATAATCTGTATTTTATCAGGCTTTCTTACAATTACTCTTTTTTCCTGAGCATATTTCTTGACAAGTTTACAAATTTTATTTGTGAAAACGCTGACTTTGTGGTATGCTAGTATCATGGAAAGAAAATGTAAGGGGTTAAATTTAATATAAATTTACTATATTTCATCCTTCTTTTCATAAGAGAAAGGAGTTGGTAGCTTGCCTCTTAGTTCACATTCTGAACGGCTAATGGGGACTACTATCACTATTTCATTAGTGGATGAGCGAGCCGATATCTTGCTCCAAAAATCCTTTGATTTGCTCAAAGAGTTAGAATATCGTTTCAATGCCAATAGCCAAGAATCTGAGTTGATGGAAATCAATTATCAAGCTGGAATAGCTCCAGTCAAGGTTCATCCTGATTTGTTTGAATTGATTTCACTTGGATTAGAACATAGCCTAGCGCCCTCTAGTCATCTCAACATCAGCATTGGTCCCTTGATTCAAACCTGGCGCATCGGTTTTTCAGATGCCAAAGTGGCCCAACCTCAAGAAATTGAATCGGTGCTCCCTTTAATCAATCCTCATTCTATCGAGTTAGATTCTTCCACTTCCACTGTGTTTTTAAAACAGAAAGGAATGAAGATCGATCTTGGTTGTTTAGCCAAGGGGTATAGTGCGGATAAGGTTGCCCAATTTCTGAGAGAAGAGGGAGTGACATCAGCCTTGATTAATTTGGGAGGAAATATCCTAACCATTGGTAAAAATCAGGAAAGAGGCAATCAGCCTTGGCAAATCGGGATTCAAGACCCAGCCAATCCTAGGGGAAATCACTTAATGACCATCCCTGTTGTCAATAAATCTGTCGTGACTTCAGGCATTTATGAACGTCATCTGACAGTCGATGGAAAAGACTACCATCATATTTTTGACAGTCAAACAGGATATCCTGTTGAAACGGAACTAGCTAGTCTGACAATCATCTCTGATAAATCAGTCGATGGCGAAATCTGGACAACTCGACTCTTTGGAGAAAGACCTGCTTCTATCCTCTGGCAAGTCGAAAGTTTGGAGGGCATAGAAGCCATCCTTATCGATAAAGAAGGTCATCTAAGCTGTTCTTCAGGAATTCCTACTCTATAGAAATAGATATTTCAATAGAGTTCTAAAATCGTATTATGTAAAAAGAGAAAGGAAATCTCATGTTAAAACTTATTGCTATTGTTGGAACAAATTCAAAACGTTCTACAAACCGCCAATTGCTTCAATACATGCAAAAACACTTTGCTGAAAAAGCTGAAATTGAACTTGTTGAAATCAAGGATATCCCTGTCTTCAACAAACCAGCTGACAAGCAAGTACCTGTTGAAATTTTAGAAATTGCTACTAAAATTGAAGAGGCAGATGGCGTTATTATCGGTACTCCTGAGTATGACCACTCTATCCCAGCTGTTTTAATGAGCGCTCTTGCTTGGTTGTCATACGGTATTTACCCACTGTTGAACAAACCAATCATGATTACGGGTGCTTCTTACGGTACACTTGGTTCATCACGTGCCCAATTACAACTTCGCCAAATCTTGAATGCTCCAGAAATTAAAGCGAGTGTCCTTCCAGATGAATTCTTGCTTTCACATTCTCTTCAAGCCTTCAACCCAAGTGGAGACCTAGTAGATCTTGATGTTATCAAAAAACTGGATGCTACTTTTGACGACTACCGTATCTTTGTAAAAATCACAGAAAAATTGCGCAATGCACAAGCACTACTTCGCAAAGATGCAGAAGACTTTGACTGGGAAAATTTGTAAGATAGGAGACCAAAAAGAATGAAATTTGTTGGACTTGTAGGATCAAACTACGATCAATCATATAACCGTAAGCTCTTGGAATTCATCCGTCGTCACTTCAAACTCAAATTTGAATTAGAAGTCCTCGAAATTGATGAAGTTCCAATGTTTAACCAAGACGAAAAATGGGACGAAAGTTTCCAATTACGTTATTTATATAACAAAATTACTCGTGCTGATGGTGTTATCATCGCTACTCCTGAGCACAACCACACAATCTCAGCTTCCCTAAAATCTGTTCTTGAATGGCTTTCATATGAAGTTCATCCATTTGAAAACAAACCAGTCATGATTGTGGGTGCTTCTTACTATGACCAAGGTACTTCACGTGCCCAAGTTCACCTTCGTAAGATTCTTGACGCTCCAGGTGTCAATGCCTACACACTTCCAGGAAATGAATTCCTTCTCGGTAAAGCTAAAGAAGCTTTTGATGTTAATGGAAATATCACAAATGAAGGAACTGTTAATTTCCTTGAAACATGTTTAGACAACTTTGTAAAATACGTGGGAGTCGTTTCAAAATTGAAAAAACCAAAACCAATTGAGCCAGAAGATTTATATTGTACAAATTCAATTGCAACTACCATCCAAGGTGTTGATCCAGATGATCCTGAATGGGTAGAAAAAGCTGCTGAACTTGTTGGAGCTGTTTCTGGAGATACTTACGTTAAATTAGACCACGGTATCTTGACAGTTAACCAAATTGATATGTTCTTGAAAGCAATGCCATTTGAATTGACATTTGCAGATGATAACAATCAATTTTTGTACTTTAATAACGCACACCAAGACCCAGATACAATGTTTGGTAAACGTGTACGTGCTCAATCAGGAAATAGATTAGGAACAGTACACGGTACATTGCCAGATTCTAGAATGAAAAACGTTGAATGGGTTGTCGGCGTATTGCGTAACGGGGATCAAGAATATGTCCGTACAATTGTGCCAGGAACACCTGAAGGTGTTATTAATACCCATAATTACCAAGCAATGTACTACCCAGATGGTTCATATGCTGGAATTAATGAGATTATCTTTAATTTCCAACCATGGCTTGATTGGTACCTCAATACAACTGGTCAACGTTTAGTCGGTGGAAATGCTGCAGCTCCTGCTGGCGGACATGGTCACGGCGATGCAGATGCTACATCTGGAGCTTCTGATTCAGGTGATGCCGGTGGTCACGGTGGTGGCGCTGACGCTACATCTGGAGCAAGTAACTAATCATTTTAGGAACCATCTTGGTTCCTTTTTTAGCAAAAAAAGACTAGCAGTTTTTGTCTGCTAGTTTTTTAGTTATTATTTCATCTATCTTTGTTAAAAGAAAGAATACTTATTATGAATTTGGATCATCGAGACTACGACCATGTAATCCTTTTTCACGTTGAACTTGGCGTAGTTTTTCTGGTGTAACATCGTTTCCTTCTTCGTCCACAATTTTGATTCCCTCAATGTGGTGACGAACAGAGCGACGATAACCTTCGATGTACTCCTCACGTAGTTTAGCTTGTTCCACTTTTTCTTCTGGTGTCAAGCCTTCTGTTTTTTTCTTTTTAGCGAGCTCGTTGATACGAGCAATTTTTTTCGGATCCATTTCTTCTCCTTTATGATAAGATAAACTCCGTTTAACAGATTTTATTTGGTATTG
The DNA here is from genome assembly GCF_001808785.1 of Streptococcus sp. HMSC077D04. GTDB lineage: Bacteria > Bacillota > Bacilli > Lactobacillales > Streptococcaceae > Streptococcus > Streptococcus mitis_BX. The sequence continues at coordinate 406,416 of NZ_KV794547.1, forward strand.
ATTTGGTTAAAACGTGCAAGTTTAGCTGCTTTTTGAGTTAAATGAGACAAGATAGCCAAACGATTTTGACGGACAGCCTGATCTTCGGCCATAACCATAGTATTTTCAAAGAAGGCATCAATAACTGGACTAAGCGCAAAGAGCTGTTTCAATTGCTGACTTGCAGATCCTGATAAAACGAGTGTTTCTACCGCTTCTGCCAAGGCTTTCTCTTCTTCATTTTCAAAGAGAGCTGGATCAACCGTGTCGGATCCTTCTGCCTTCTCAGCCAAGTTAAAGGCACGTGAAAGTGATTCAACAGATGGTTTGAAGTCTTCTTCCTTGCTTGCTTCTACGAGAGCACTTGCCGCTTCCAACATATCCGCCACAACAAAGTTTGATCCTGCAAGAACGGCATCCTTGATATCTTTTGGAGTAGAGCCCATCATCTTATCAACACGAGCCTTGATAAAGTCCATAACCTCTGTCTTATTTTCATAAGTCAAGCTGTCAAATTTCAAAGCATAAAGGCTATCAATCAGCTCATCCATAGCAATGTGCCAACCAAAGGCATCCAAGATACGAACCACACCTTGGGTCGCACGACGAAGGGCATAAGGGTCATTAGAACCTGATGGAATCAAACCTACGGAGAAGAAGCTCAAAATCGTATCCAATTTGTCTGCAATGGCAAGCACTGCACCGACCTTGCTCTCTGGAAGTTCTCCTTCAGCTGATGTAGGCATGTAGTGTTCACGAATAGCAGCTGCCACTGCTGGAGTTTCACCAGCAAGAAGGGCATATTTCTCACCCATAATTCCTTGGAGTTCATCAAACTCACCAACCATACCTGTCAACAAGTCAAACTTGTAAATGGCAGCTGCGCGAGCTAGGTCAATCGTTTCATCCGCTGACAAGCCTGCTTTTTCTGCCAAGAGAATAGCAATCTGACCCGTACGAATCATATGTTCACGAAGGGAACCAATTTTCTCATGGAAAGTGACATTGTTTAATTTTTCAACAAGGTCTGAAATGACCAATTTTTGGTCTTCACGCCAGAAGAATTCACCGTCTTCCAAGCGGGCTACTAAGACTTTTTCATTTCCCTTGATGACATTTTCCAAATACTCTGCATTTCCGTTACGAACAGAAATGAAGTTTGGCAAGAGCTTGCCATCTTGATCACGAACAACAAAGTAACGTTGGTGTTCTTTCATCGAAGTTACCAAGACTTCTTCTGGAACCTCAAGGTATTTGGCATCAAAACTTCCCATAAAGGCAGTTGGGTATTCAACCAAGTTCAAGACTTCATTAAGCAAATCAGCATCAATTTCGATACGTACACCATGCTCAGCTTCGATTGCCTTGATTTGGTCAACAATCATTTGCTCACGTTCACGTGGATCTGCGATTACAAACTGCTTACGAAGGTCTTCTTCATAGCTCAATGCTGACTGAATCTTGGTTTCTTTCCCCAAGAAACGATGACCACGGCTCACACGATCACCCTTGATATCAAGGAAATCCAAATCAAACTCTTCTTCATCTAAAAGAACAGTTAAAGTGTGAACAGGGCGGATGTATTCAAAGGTGTTGTTAGCCCAGTGCATGCTGACAGGGAAAGTCAAGGACTTCAAGACATCTACAACACCAGGAACAATGGCTTCAACTGCTTGACCAATTTCTTCCTTGGTAACATAGACATATTCTTCACCCTTGATTTCACGGAATTCGATATCTTCAACAGTCAATCCTTTTCCACGAACAAATCCTTGAGCTGCTTTTGTGAAGTTTCCATCACTATCCAATGCAATTTTCTTTGCTGGACCCTTGAAATCTTCTGTCAAATCAGACTGTTTGTCTGCAAGACCAGTCACACGAACAGCCAAACGACGTGGTGTTGAGAAGGTTTGAACAGCTTCAAAAGACAGGCGGTTTTCCTTGAGGAAGGCTGCCATTTTTTCGCCTAGTTGTTTTTCACTTGGTGTGACAACATAGGCTGGTAATTCTTCAAGACCGAGTTCTACTAATAAGTTTTTTGTCATGTTTTTTCTCCGAAAAGTATCTTTTTATTTTCCAGTTTGCCTTATGTGATTGGCACGCAAGCAACCAACTTCGTTGTTTCATTGCTAAAATTGGAGCCAAAAGTCTCCAATTTTGCCTAGTATCCTTAGCTTCACTAAGGATACCTTCATCACTGAGGCAACTGGCTCAGGGCTCACTCTGTTCGCCCATTTTCGTAATTTGTCACTCTCTTTATTCTGCGTCTTCTGCTAAGAGTTTAGCTCTTGTTTCTTCATCTAAAAGTGGGTAACCTAGGCGTTTGCGTTCTGCGACAAAGGTTTTGGCTACAACACGGGCCAAATTACGGATACGAGCGATATAGCCTGCGCGCTCTGTTACAGATACGGCACCACGCGCATCAAGCAGGTTAAAGGTATGTGAACATTTGAGAACATAGTCATAGGCAGGGTGCACCAATCCTTCTTCCAAGGCACGACCAGCTTCTTTTTCAAACTTATCAAAGTTTTCAAGCAACATTTCTTGATCAGAAATTTCAAATGAATATTTTGAATGCTCGTACTCAGGCTGGATGAAGATTTCTCCATATTTTACACCATCAGCCCACTCAATATCATAGACAGAGTCTACTTCTTGAATGTAAGAAGCCAAGCGTTCCAAACCATAGGTAACTTCCGCAGTCACAGGGCCAGTTGCCAATCCACCTACTTGTTGGAAGTAAGTGAACTGAGTAATTTCCATACCGTCAAGCCAAACTTCCCAACCAAGACCAGCTGAACCAGTTGATGGGTTTTCCCAGTTGTCCTCAACAAAACGAATATCGTGTTCCAAAGGATTGATTCCCAATTTTTCCAAAGATTCAAGGTAAAGTTCTTGGATGTTTGATGGAGATGGCTTCATGACTACCTGGAATTGGTGGTGTTGGTAAAGACGGTTAGGATTTTCTCCGTAACGACCGTCAGCAGGACGACGTGATGGCTCTACATACGCTGCATTCCATGGCTCAGGTCCGATAGCACGAAGGAAAGTGTACGGACTCATTGTCCCCGCACCTTTTTCATTATCATAAGCCTGCATAAGCATACAACCTTGGTCATTCCAAAATTGTTGCAAAGTCAAAATAATTTCTTGAAATGTTAATTTTTTAGACATTGTTTACTCCTTTAGTTTTTATATTTCTTTTTCAATTAATTTCTGCTGAACAAACCAATTTAACAAGGGAAGAGTTTTATCTGTATTTGCCCATAAATGATAAGAATCGAAGACCGCTTGTACACTACCTAGATTTTCTACCAACTTATCTATTGTCAAAAAACTACGCCAGTATTCGTAAAAAATACTTGCATAGTTCTTGTCATAAGTCGAAGAACCAAAATCATTCAATGAATGCCAACCATACTTCTTCTGAAAAAGTTCTACAAGAGATTGATTACAATTTTTTTCCGCTTGAAATTCCTCTTCTGTCAAGAAATACTTGCGACTAATATATTCAACCATCCCCTCTTCGAACCATATATAAGAGTCGTAACCATCAAAATCATCTAAAAAATACTCCGACCAATGAGCTAACTCATGTCCTACAATCTGTAAGAGGAAATTTTCAGATAAAGAATGATAGTGACTTTCTATTGCTTGAGTTTGCTGAGAACACTCGTAGTCCATCAACTGATACAAATACAACTCTTTCCAAACAGCTAAATCAGGCGTCATAACCATTCGTCTATTATTTGTATAGGCTGGAACAGCACTTTCCCTAATAATCTGTGTAGCAGCAGTAAAACTTGACCAAATAACAGCTTGCGGTAAATCACAGACTGCAAGTTCATTCTTTAAAAAAGATTGATAATCTTTCAACTTTTCAGTATTTCTTACTACAAAATCACGAAATGCAGCTAGTTGACTATCGTCTTTTACAAGATAAAGATTTTCCACGTCTCTCCTTTCTTTCACATAATAGACTGAATAAGCGAAAGAACCGCGTCCGACAATCCTAGGTTGATTTAACCTAGGGGCGTCAGAAACGCGGTTCCACCCTAATTTATTACTTCATTGTTTTAAAAAATACTACAGAAAGCGCCAGCACTTTATTTTGCCCTACTTGGCTCCCACTATCCCAAGCTCGCTTGAAGAACGCCATAAGACTTTCTTTCCTGCAGACTATTATATCAGAATTGCAACATACTGTAAATCAAAAACTATAGAAAGATATATATTATTCTCTACTCGCTTTTTGAGAAAGTTGCAAGTCCGATTACTGACAACAAGAGAGAAATTCCTGAAATACTTAGCATAATAGAAATTATATTATTCTCACCAGTGGCTGGTAATTGTTTTCCTTCTTTGTTGACTGTAGCTAAAAATGCTTGTTGACTACTTCCAGCTAGTGTTTTATTCTCATGCTTATCTTCTATATTGGAATGAGGTATTGCAATTGATGAAGCTTTCTCAATTTTATCATTGCTAATTGAAGACTTAATAGTTGAGACTTGTCTATTGTGACTTACTAATTTAACAGGTTGCACTTGAGAAACTGGTTTGGTTGGAATAACTGGACTAAGCGTTACAACTGGTTTAGCTGGAGTAACTGGCTTAACCGTTACAACTGGTTTAGTTGGACTAACTGGCTTAATCATTACAACTGGTTTAGTTGGACTAACTGGTTTAATCGTTACAACTGGTTTAGTTGGATTAGCTGGCTTAACAGATGCAACTGGTTTAGCTGGACTAACCGGCTTAACTGGTACAACTGCTTTAGCTGGGGTAACTGGCTTAACTGGTACAACTGCTTTAGCTGGGGTAACTGGCTTAACTGGTGCAACTGGTTTGGTTGGAATCTCTACTTTATTAGCCTTAAGTTTTACAGCCATATCTTTTAGAGCATTGATTACTTCATTAATTTCTTCTTGACTAGCTTCTGTATTTTCCAAAAGTAACTTAGCTTTGTTGAAAATAAGATTATATGCATCTTTCTCCTCTTTGCTAGCTGTCAAAAATCTTGGATCTTTGTCTTGGAACTTCACTTCATCCACGATAACATTTTTCAGGCTCATGAAATCTGTTTCTTTCCCATTCAGCTGGTCTTGTGCTTTCAAGAAAGCGGTCAATAGACGGTCGATTTCATCTTGAGTTATCAAATCTTTTGTAATTAATAATGCCAAGAGTTTAAATTCACGATCATATTGACCTTTGCGTTCTTGATCAGAATTTATATATTTACCTTTTTTAACTGTCTCAGCATATGCTTTAATAGCATTCTTCAATGATGTGATATCAGATTCCTTACCATCTAATGTTTGCAGAGCAGACTCTAAAGCCTTAACAATTTGGTCAATTTTATCTTGGTTAAGTTTACTTCCCAATGCTAGTTGCGCATCTTTGACACTTTGATCAAAAATCTCTTTTAACTTCTGTTTTGTATTATAATATCTCGGAGTTTTAACTACTTCCATTTGTTTATTTAAAGCTGCAATCAGAGCTAACTTAGAAACGACTGAAAGTGACAAAACATTATTTTTACCAAACAGGACTTTAAATGGTTGAAGATTATCAAGTAATTCATAACCATTGGATAGATTTACAAGAACTTTATATTCACCAGTAACTACTTTCTTACCATAAGAATGTTTACCATATGTTTCAGCTGGCAAGACTTGACTCTGACCATCTTCACCTACTAAAGTAATCGTTGTAGTTCCAGGAACAGCTTGATTAAAGCCAACCGTTACTGGGGCATATTTCATTTTGTTAGCCAAGAAGGTAATAGTTTGAAAACTGTTTTCTTTCGTTAAATCAAATTCCTTAGATAGAGCACTCACAAATTTCAACTCTGTACGGTCATAGCTAAAAATTTCTGCAACATAATGCCCAAATTTCAAGAAATTAATATCTTTTGACTTGTCAACAGTTACATATTGACCTTCGCTATTTTTAATGCGATAAACATAAGTTGTATCAATCTCATCCTTGGTTTTATTGTTTAGTATAGCAATTTTTACACGGCCACTATTTTCTTCACCTACAAGATCTTTGAGAGATATAAAATCTACATTTCCCGCAAAGTCTTCTACATAATAGAAGATTTTCGATTTATCAACGTTCTTAGGAAGTGTATAACTACCATCTTCATTTTGTTTGATAATTTGATACTGTTCGATTTCTGAATCTGTCGCTTCTCTATTTTCAGAAGGACGAATATAAAAGACTTTTTCTAGAAGAATTCCGCCATTTCCTACATCCTGAGGTTTACGAGCTATAAATTGTTCTTGATCTTTTTGAGAACGAATATATCCCGAAGTAATCAGAGGTTTTTGTGTATCGATTTGAATTTTAAATGTTGTATATTGTTCCTCAGCTCCAGGGACATCTGGCTTATAACTAATAACATAGTCATAAATTCCATCAGAAACTCGATTTCCATTAGAATCCTGTCCTCCCCAAGCTGTTTTATCTAAAATGTAACTTTTTGGATTTCTAGTATCGCCATCAAAATAATTTTTTACAAGGTCTGTTGGACGACTTTGCCAAATAGGCTGACTGTGTGTTGTATCCGAAGAATCATAAACCGTCGCACGAAGATTTACCAAATTTCTATAGACAAGAGTTTTAAATTTAACAGAATCTTTATTACCATCCTCATTTGGCGAGATAGCAAGGCGGATGTTCCCCTTTTCATCTAATTGTAGATGGTATTTTCCTTCAGCATCTTGTTTCACTCCGAGTACAGTCACTCGACTTCCTTGACGCTCTGCTTTTAAAACATTTACATCATTTTCAGAACTTGTTAAATAAGTTGCATCGTCTGAAGGTGAAATTCCTGGATTATCTTTATCAATTTCAGAGTAAAATCCACTGTTTCCTTCCTTAATCAATTGATAAATTGGTTTTTCAATTGCAGGTAGATTTTGGAATTCTCCCTTAAATCCCATAAATGGTAAACCAATAATAGAACCATCATCTGCAGGATTGACAAATCTAACAAATCCTTCTAGAAAATATCCATTTGGCATTATTTTGCTAAGTTCTTCAGTAAACTTACTTGTATCTACACTAACTGTTACCGTCTTCGTACTATGAGCTTTCACAGTTACTTCAGGCCAAACTGTTTCAGTTAGTTTTCGTGGACGGAGAGTGAATTTCCCTTCTTCAACTTCGTCCGTATTTGTATTTACAATCATCTTCAATGTTTGGTCTTTATCCGAAATATTATGAATTGTAACTTCAAAGGTAAATTTATCACCAACATTGCCAAGAGTAACACTTGGATAGTTATTTGCACCTGTTACAAATAAATCTGTGCTTGTTGCCGCCATCGTGTCAACTACGCCTGCACCTTGCTGACGTGGAGAAGTATAGGCTCCAGTTTGTTTATTAAAATGTGGTTTTGCAGTAGACATAATTAAAGCTTTTACAATCTCTGAAATTTGACTAGCTGATAATTCAGGATGTTTCTTTGCTAAATATTCTTTGACTAATGCTGCGACACCAGCTACATGAGGGGCCGCCATACTTGTTCCACTGATACTTCCATAGCTATTGTCGTTAAATGATGAATAGATATTTCCACCAGGTGCAGTAACATCTGGTTTCAATTGTCCATCAGTTGTAACTCCCCAACTTGAAAAATCTGATAATTGGTCTGCAATGTCTGATTTACGATTATCCATCTTGTGATTAAAGACAATTTTATACTGACCAGACTTAAGAATTTCACCATAATGTTTTGAAATAAAGATAGATGGGATTTTCTTAGCATCACCTGTAACAGACATACTAACATTTGCACCTTCAACGTTGTTATAAATTAAAACTCCAGCTGCACCATGTTGAAGAGCATTTTTAATCTTATCAGAAAAATTAATTTTACCACGTTGAATCAGTGCTAACTTGCCTCTTACATCAATATTAGCAAAATCTTCTTCACGACCAATACCCGCTGCTACATATTCGTATTCTTTCCCGTTTTCAAAATCTTTTTCTGTTTCAGGTCTATTAAAATCAAACTTACCATAATCAAGGGTAGCGTCATTTTCTAAACCTTTTACTTCAAAGACTTCAGTAGTTAGAATTTTATTATTAATAGAAGCAACAGAAATTGAATCTTCCACTGTAGAGGGATTTCCTACAAGACCATAATCAGGATTTGCTGCCAATGGTTGTGAAAAACCTCTACCGAAAGTATTACTATTACCTGCAGCGATAACAACAGATACTCCTTTAGCGCGTGCTCTTTTTACTGCATCAATGATATCTGAACCAGCATCTACCGTTGAACCCGCACCTGCACCCAAACTCATATTGATCACATCTGCACCTAATGCAACAGCATCATCAATAGCTTTTACATAAAGGGCAGAGGCTGTAGTTTTATCTCTGTCTGAAAAAACTCTCATAAACATAATTTGAGCTTCTGGCGCCACCCCGTAAACCTTCTCAGAATTCGGTGCTTTATTAACAGGATTTCCAGCTACAATTCCAGTAACGTGCATTCCATGAGACTCTTTTTCAGCCTCTTTTATATTATCAGTTCCATCAAAGTAATCATAAGCATATACTACTTTGTCACTGTACCATTTCCCATAGTCAATACCAGCAGCCTTTTTAGCTTTTTCGATATCATCCTGATTTTTAAATTTCGCCTTTGACGGATCAGAAATACGCAAAACCTCATGATTCAAATCAAGACCTGAATCTATAACAGCGACTACAGTTCCTTGTCCTTTATGTCCTGCTTCCCAGGTTTTAGGGACAGTAATAATTTCATTACTGGAGATACTGTTCGGCTTTTCTTTATGTCCACCTTGAGATAACGACTGTGATTGTATGCTTTCTGAAGAAGAATTACTTTTCACTGCTGATTCTTCCTTCTTCTCTTCACTTTTTATAGCAGTCGTTTCTTTCTGTGTGGTTAAATCCTTGTCTGACTTATTATCTCTATACTCGATAGAATCATCTTGTTTTAATGACTCTATCACTTCTGTTTTTTCTTTCGAAGAAGAATTTAGAGCATTCTTGTCAGCCGTGACTGGTGATGCAAGCTTATTTGAATCATCTAATTTATTAGTCGTTACAGTACGTGTAACTTGATTGGATGTTTCAAATTTTCCCTCATCGGCACTAACCTGTGCGAAAGCAAATCCGAAAGCAAAGACCGTTAGCAGAAAAATTGTTGCTATTTGGTACTTGTTAGGACAAAAATCTTTGCAATCTCCCATAAAATCACTCCTTTTTATTTAAATTAAAAGTATTATATACCAAATTATCTGAAAATTCTATCAAAATATTATTTTGTAACAAAATTGTAATATTAACCAATCCTATCATGAGATTTAAACATAAAAAAATTTAGCCTCGATTAATACAAGACTAAATTTATTTATTGAAAAATTACTTACGATTTAATTAGTTATTCAGCAAAAGTCTTACTGATCACGGTCATAGAATAGTTCATGTGCTTTTAATCGTGAATTAAGCATTTCAGGAACTGTGACAAAGTGATATCCTTGCTCTTTTAGATAATCTATAATCTTTGGTAAAGCATTGACTGTTTCAGCATGGATATCATGCATTAAGATAATCGAACCATTACGAACTTGACGTTGAATCTCTGTCAAAATTGCTGCTTCATTCTTACTCTTCCAATCCAGACTATCCACATCCCACATAATAAAACTCAAATCAAGGCTATTTCGAATGTCGTCTGTAATGGCTCCATAAGGCGGACGCATAAGTTTGGAACTAGAACCCAACACTTTAGTTAGCGCATCCTCAGTATCAGTAATCTGTTTTTTAGCTTCGTCAAGTGAAAGTTTTGAAAGCACTGGATGACTCCAACTATGGTTTCCAATAACATGGCCATCCGATTTCATGCGTTTCAAAATCTCTTCATTTCCAGAAACATTCTTACCTAAAACAAAGAAAGTTGCCTTGATACCATACTTAGAAAGTGTATCTAATGCTTGATTTGTCGTTGCAGGATTTGGTCCATCATCAAAAGTTAGAGCTACCACTTTTTGGTTTTTCTTTTCATAATAAGCCTTATAAAGTTCGGCATCCTTGTCTAATAAATAAGAGGATTGTACTACATCAAAGAAACTAGATACTGGTAAGGCAATCTCATCTAGATTTTCAACTGACTGACTTGGATAAAGGATAATCTGACTATCCTTGTAATCAAAATTCCATGCAGACAAGTCTTGTTCAGAGAAGCCTTTAACAACTTGATCAATCTTTTCTTGGTCCAATTTCTTATCCTGTAAGAAAGAGGTGATTTCTTTTAACAACTGCTCTTTGGCTTTACTAGGATCTGAAAATAATTGATCAAGTGTAAAAGGTTTACCATCTTCTGTCAAATGGACTTTTGCCAGACTAGTTTTTTCAGTCTCTTCAACTTTTGACGAAGTTAAATCATAGACTTGTTTCATCACACTTCGGTTAACAATCCCTTTTAAAGTCGAATCCTGTTTCTCCGTATAATAAAAAACTAGATTTTCCTTGTCTTCCAGATTTTCCTTAATATCCTGTGTCATGATTTCTTTTACAGATGAAATCACTTGCTCCCCTTGGAGAGGATAATAGGCAATTACTTCGGCTTGTCCCTTACGAAAATGATCTTTCTGATTTCCCTCACTCAATTGATCATCTTTCTCTTTTTTGAGCGTTTCAATCCTTTGTTCAAAACTTTTCTTTGTATATATTTTGTATCCAATCATTGAACCAAGGACACAAATACTTACTGAAAAGATAGCTACTAGGGCTATTAAACCGATTCTCTTTTTATCGTGCTCAACACGATTTGCTCTACTTTTATCCATAGAAATATCATATCAAATTCAGGCTATAATTTCAATGAGAAATAAGTACTATTACTCGTTTTGAACAAAAAAATAGGCTCCATAATATCTATAGGGGGATTTACCCACTACAAATATTATAGAGCCTTTTATTATGTTAGAAACGAATCGTCTCACGTGTTTTTTCGTATGAAGTGACAAAACGGTTGGTTACACCTGGTTCTGCAACTTCCAAAGCTTGCGAAATCTTATCAAATGAAGCATGATAATCAAATTCTTTTTCAAAAATTTCTAATGATTCATTAAAAGCTTCTTGAATTCGTTCATCAAATGAGCGGTAACGGTTCGAATACTGTAGCAATTGTTCTGTCAATGTTGCATATTGAACAATATTATATGTTTCTTCTTCAAGTGCTTCCATATCATTGGTTGTAATTTCAAGCATACGGTTCACAGCTTCGATATTGACCCGAGCTTCTTCTAGTTCAGCCATCAACTCTTCAGTATGGTTACTTGCTGTAAAGAACAACTGTAAGAAATTCTGAGGAATACCTGGAAGATTGCGTTTTTCCATATATCTCTTAATTGTGTGAAGACGATTAACATAAACATTTGCCTTCTGGCGAGCATTGATATCATTTTTTTCAATCTGAGCAAGGCGTTGACTAACCGCAACTTGTTCATCTTCAATTTCCTTCAAAGTCGCTTGTAAGTTTTCCAAACGATCTTCAAGGAATGAATAAGGTTCAGAATGTTCCTCTTGTTCAGAAGTTAATTCCAATACAGATTCTTCTAAAGATTCTAACTCAGCTTGTAATCTATGAACATGACTAACATCCGTTTCAGATAGTAGGTAATTGTTACTCAATCGTTGAATATCTTCCACTAAAACAGCATTACTATCTTTCATGTGTTTCAAATATGTAGGAAGGGTTGCAACTAAGCCTTCTACTACTTTTTGAGCAGCAATTTCTCGTGTAAAGATATCATAGAGTGTATTGATTTCTTCTTGAACTTGAGTATTTTCATACTCAGCATTATCCAACTCTAATTGTGCAATATTTTCGTGGTTTTTCTTCAAAGCTTCATAAAGCAATTGGAAGCGAGATTCAATATCCGTTTCAGCAAAATGATAATTAGCATCTAAAAGTTTACGGTAACCGTCTTCCAAATCTTCCAATTGATCAGGTAGCTCTTTAGATAATGTTTTTACAATTGCTGGCAGGCGATCTACTATGTGACTCAAAGCCAAGATATGATTTTCAGCATTATCCAAAATCACAGCAGCTTCTACTGGGTCACCTGAAGTGTTCAAAGTAACAAACTGAGAAAACTCTGATTGGATATTTTCCAATTGTTTTTCGATTTCAGATAAACCTTGGCCATATTCTTCAGAATGATCAGCCACTCGGTGTTGCAACTCTTCAAACAAGTCCAAAGTATGAAGAACACGTCCACTATTTTTAGACTCTTGTTTCTCCAAATCTGCCAAAGCATTGCGAATTGCCGCAATATCTTCTTCAATCAAGGTAATTTGACTCTCGATTTGGTCTATTTGATGACTGGCCTTGAAAAAACGGAATGAGTTGTTATAGCCTTCTGCCTCAAAAAGATTATTTTCGATATCCGCAAAAGAGTTAAGAGATAGGTCAACCCATTTTTGGTTCCACTCACGGAAAGTCACTTGACTTTGTCCAATCAAGTGCATATTTTTTACAGCTTCAACTTCATCGTTTACTGGAAGATTGTACAGCTCTTCTTTTTTCTCTTCTAAAATTGCTAATTTACTTTCATTGCGTTTTCGTACGTAGATTGCGATAGCATAGGCAATCACTAAGAAAACTGCAACAGCAATTGCAAGATAAATTACTAGTGTACCAGACATATTAAACTCCTTTTTTACTTGAAACAATCGTAATGATTATATCATATTTTTTAGACCAAGGGAACTAGTTCTCCCGATTTTTTAGACATCAAGTGTACTATAGACGGCATTTTCTTCGATAAACTCACGACGAGGCTCTACTCGATCCCCCATCAACATATCAAAGATTTTATCTGCCTCAGCTGCATCATCCACAGAAACTCTGGCCATCAAGCGATGTTCCGGATCCATGGTTGTTTCCCACAATTGGTGGTCGTCCATTTCACCCAGACCTTTATACCTCTGAATAGTTGGTTTGGCACGACCTTCACTGTGGCGGGCTAAGGCTTCTTGGAGTTTAATTTCTTGGTCTGCTCCTGGCTGGATATATTCTTTAATCTCGCTTCCAACCTTGACACCATAGATTGGTGGTTGGGCGATATAAACATAACCAGCTTCTAAAATTGGTTTCATATAACGATAAATCAAGGTTAAAAGAAGAGTACGAATGTGGGCTCCATCGACATCGGCATCGGTCATCAAAACAAGTTTTTGGTAACGAGCTTTTGAAACATCAAATTCTGCACCAAATCCTGTTCCCATCGCTGTGAAAAGACTACGAATTTCTTCGTTAGCTAGAATCTTATCCATACTTGCCTTTTCAACGTTCAAAATCTTACCGCGGATTGGAAGAATTGCCTGAAATTCACGGTTACGACCAGATTTGGCTGACCCACCAGCTGAGTCTCCTTCGACGATGAAGAGTTCTGTTTCAGCAGGATTGTTAGAAGAGCAGTCTGCTAGTTTACCTGGAAGGTTGGAAATTTCCAAACCAGATTTTTTACGAGTGACTTCACGCGCACGCTTGGCAGCCACACGAGCCTTAGCAGCCAGAATTCCTTTTTCTACAATGCGTTTTGCAATTTGAGGATTCTCCATAAGGAAATCAGAGAAGGCATCACTGAAGAGGCGATTGGTAATCTTGACCACTTCGCTATTTCCCAATTTGGTCTTGGTTTGTCCTTCAAACTGTGGATTTGGGTGTTTAACTGAGATAACTGCAGTTAATCCTTCGCGGACATCTTCCCCTGTTAAGTTGTCTTCATTGTCTTTCAGTAACTTATTCTTACGAGCATAATCATTGATAACACGTGTCAAGGCTGTACGGAAACCTTGTTCATGCGTTCCACCTTCATGGGTATGAATATTATTGGCGAAACTCATGACATTTTCATGGTAACCTGTTGTGTACTGCATGGCTACTTCGACTGTGATATCATCCATCTCACCGTCTGTATAGATTGGTGTATCAAAGATTACATCCTTGTTCTCGTTGATATATTCAACGTAGCTAGCAATCCCACCTTCATAATGGTAATGCTTGGTTTGTTCCAAACCTTCACGCTTATCTGTGATAGAGATTTGAAGACCACGATTTAGAAAGGCCAATTCTTGAATACGTTTATTTAATTTATCAAAGTCAAAAGTGGTTGTTTCAGTGAAAATTTCTGGATCCGGTGTAAAGTGAACTGTTGTTCCCGTTTTATCCGTATCTCCAACTACTTCAAGATCTGCGACAACATGACCACGACGATATTCTTGGTAATGAATCTTACCATTTTTGTGGACATGAACGTCTAATTGAGTTGAAAGGGCGTTAACAACTGAGGACCCCACTCCGTGAAGACCACCTGAGACCTTATATCCGCCACCGCCAAACTTTCCTCCAGCGTGAAGAACAGTAAAGACAGTCTCAACGGCAGGTCGACCTGTTTTTTCCTGAATATCGACTGGGATACCACGCCCATCATCAACAACTGTAATCGAATCATCGGGCTCAATAAAGACTTGAATATGGCTAGCAAATCCTGCCAAGGCTTCATCAATTGAGTTATCAACAATTTCCCAGACTAGATGGTGAAGACCTTCTTTTGAGGTCGATCCGATATACATCCCTGGACGCATACGAACAGCCTCTAAGCCCTCTAAAACTTGAATTTGACTGGCATCATAATCTTGTGCCTGCAGATTTTTAATTTCTTCTGTCATCTTATTCCTTTTTCTTACATGTCTAATACTTGTCTTAAATTCACGATACTGGTAAACAAGTGGGTATCGAGTCCAGCAGCTTGCCCTGCTTCGATATCAATCGGCCGATCACCGATGACAAGACCAGAGTTAATTTGATACTTTTCTCTTAAATAAATCATGGACTCAGGATCTGGTTTTCTCTTAAAGCCTGAGTTAGAAGTCACCACTTCTGTAAAATAAGCTGCTATAGAGGTTTTTTCTAAAATTTCCAAGACCTGATCATTTCGATGAGAAACTAAAAAATGACGGCCACCTTGATTTGAGATATCTTCCAATAAACCAGAAACTCCATCAAATAAAATCGGATGTTCTAGCTCTCTGGCTTCATTTTCCTTGTACTTTTCTAAAAAATTCTCTAAGTTGGGAGCGAATGTCTCAATCGCAAAATCAGTAGAAACCTTTAAAGACTGATAGACACTGTCATGGTCTTGTGTGATGCCATACAATGCCAATGTTTCAACAAATGCAGCTGTTGAAGTTTCGTAATTATCTAGTAAAGTTCCACCTAAATCCCAGATGTAATCGTGATATTTCATACCCTTCATTATAGCATTTTTTTATGAAAAAAGCGATGATTTCCCTGAGTTTTCCACATAAAAAATGCTCTATGATATTTATATAGGATAAATTTCTTATAGATATTATGAAACCTATTTTCTTGTAGAAAAAAGCCCCATATAATCTATAATGAAAAGTAACCAAACCATCATTAGAGAGAATCATATGGAACAATTATATTTTAACACAAAACTACTTTATATTAAAAATCCTAATATCCAATTTATGGATGTTATTAATAAGGGGGGTAACTTCTCAAAGTAAGTTCCACTTGACTGGTATTGAGACTAGCTTTTCACTAATCTTGTCTTGAAATTTTAAAATAGATTATAAAACCTTACTCAAGAAGTCTTTAGTCCGCTGTTCTTGGGTTTGTTCAAAAATCTGTTCAGGTGTTCCATCTTCAACAACCACACCGTCTGCCATAAAGATGACACGATCTGCCACCTCACGAGCAAATCCCATTTCATGTGTTACGATAACCATGGTCATTCCTGACTTGGCTAGGTCTTGCATAACAGCCAATACCTCACCTACCATTTCAGGATCCAAGGCTGAAGTTGGCTCGTCAAAGAGCAAAACATCAGGTTCCATGGCCAACCCACGCGCGATGGCAATCCGCTGTTGCTGCCCACCTGACAAACTCTGTGGGTAAGCATCTGCCTTATCTGGCAAACCAACTTTTTCCAAAAGTTCTTGGGCTCTCTTCTCAGCCACTGCCTTGCTCTCACCTTTGGTCTTGATAGGTGACAAGGTGATATTTTCCATCACAGTCATATTAGGAAAGAGATTAAATTGTTGGAAAACCATGCCCATCTTCTCACGCATGGCAAACAGATCATTCTTCTTATCCGTAATATCGACTCCCTCAAAGATGACCTTCCCCTTGGTTGCTTCTTCCAACAAATTCATAGAACGAAGCAAGGTAGATTTCCCGCTCCCTGAAGGACCGATGATAACGACAACTTCTCCTCTTTTAATCTCGAGGTTGATGCCCTTCAATACTTCATTCTTTCCAAATGATTTATGTAAATTTTCAATTTTTATCAAGGTTTCTGTCATTATTTCTTATCTCCTTGTCCCATACGTTTTTCAAAAGCTTTCAAAGCCACTGTCAAAATAGAAGTCATAATCAAGTAGTAAAATGCAGCAAATAAAAGTGGTGTTAAAGGTAGATAGGTTGTTGTAGAAACTGTTGTAGCCCCATTCCACAACTCCATAACACCAATAGCTGATAAGAGGGAACTATCCTTGATAATGGTGATAAATTCATTCCCCAATGCTGGCAAGATATTTTTGATAGCTTGTGGCAAAATCACATAGCGCATCGCATTTTTAGGACGAATCCCTAAAGAATAGGCCGCCTCTAACTGACCCTTAGGAACTGCATTAATCCCAGCACGCACAGTCTCAGAAACATAAGCACCACTGTTCATAGAAATAATCAAAATCCCTGGAATCAGACGAGAAAGGTCAACACCTAAAATTCCAACCTGAATAGTCGGAGCATTGATATGCATAAGGGCAAAGGCAATCATAATCTGAACCATCATCGGTGTCCCACGGAAAATCCAAACGTACAAGTTGGCGAGCCAGACAAGCGGTTTAAACTTTGAACGTTGCCCAAAAGCCAAGACAACACCCAAAATAGTTCCCAAAAAGACAACACAGATAGAAATGAGAACCGTCACGACAGCCCCATAGTTAAAATAAGGTAAATACTTAGGTAAAAAAGAAAAATTCATAGTCACACTGCTTTCTAAAATAGAATACTGTATGATTATAACATGTAATGAATTAAAATTCAAATCTTTTGTCTAATTTATTCAAAAAAACTTTAAGCTGGTAGAATTAGCGAGAAATCTTAGTTTTTTCTAGGCAAGTTGGCCTCCTTTATGGTAAAATAGTAACGATAAGAAATGAAGGAGAATCAAAATGGAATCACATTTGGTTAGAATCATCAACCGCCTTGAAGCAATGGCTAAAGACGGCGGAAATTTAAAACGTAATTTTGAACGCGAAGGAGTTGTTGTTGCAGAAGTTGCATACAGCCACGACGAAGAAAACGGCTCAATCTTTACTCTTCGTGATGTCGAAGCTCGCGAAACTTATACGTTTGACAGCATTGACTTGATTGCAATGGAGATTTACGAACTCCTTTACTAATACAAAACAAGCTGGGGTTACACCCTGCATGTCTAACCAAAATCCTTTTTGTCTCACAAATAGGATTTTTTTATAGTCTAAATTCACAAAGATTTTCCTTGTAACAACTTCTCAAAGCTACAATCTTTTTACTTGCTTTACACCCCAATCCTGTTATAATGAAATTATAGAATTTTGACTATTTTTGACCTTTAGACAGGTCAGGCTAAAGAAAGAAATGAGGTAGATGTATGCTTTGTCAAAACTGTAAAATCAATGACTCAACAATTCATCTTTATACCAATCTTAATGGAAAGCAAAAACAAATTGACCTCTGTCAAAACTGCTATAAGATTATCAAGACAGATCCTAACAATAGCCTCTTTAAAGGTATGACGGATCTGAACAATCGTGACTTTGATCCCTTTGGTGATTTCTTCAATGACCTAAACAATTTTAGACCTTCTAACAACACTCCTCCGACTCCCCCAACCCAATCAGGTGGAGGTTACGGTGGAAACGGCGGTTATGGTTCCCAAAATCGTGGACCTGCTCAAACTCCTCCACCAAGCCAAGAAAAAGGTCTGCTGGAAGAATTTGGTATCAACGTAACTGAAATTGCCCGTCGTGGAGATATAGATCCCGTTATTGGCCGCGATGATGAGATTATCCGTGTCATTGAGATTCTCAATCGCAGAACCAAGAATAATCCTGTTCTTATCGGTGAACCTGGTGTTGGAAAAACTGCCGTTGTCGAAGGTCTAGCTCAGAAAATCGTTGATGGCGACGTTCCACATAAACTCCAAGGTAAACAAGTCATCCGTCTGGATGTGGTTAGCCTAGTTCAAGGAACGGGTATTCGAGGACAATTTGAAGAACGCATGCAAAAGCTCATGGAAGAAATTCGAAAACGTGAGGATATTATCCTCTTTATCGATGAAATCCATGAAATTGTCGGTGCGGGATCTGCGGGCGATGGCAATATGGATGCAGGAAATATCCTCAAGCCAGCCCTTGCTCGTGGTGAACTGCAACTGGTCGGTGCAACTACCCTCAATGAATACCGCATCATTGAAAAAGATGCTGCCCTAGAACGCCGTATGCAGCCTGTTAAGGTCGATGAACCAACAGTGGACGAAACAATCACAATCCTCAAAGGTATTCAAAAGAAATACGAAGACTACCACCACGTTCAATATACCGATGCTGCGATTGAAGCAGCTGCAACTCTTTCCAATCGCTACATCCAAGATCGCTTCTTGCCTGACAAGGCCATCGACCTCCTAGATGAAGCGGGTTCTAAGATGAACTTGACCTTGAATTTCGTGGATCCTAAAGTAATCGATCAGCGCTTGATTGAAGCTGAAAATCTTAAATCTCAAGCTACACGAGAAGAAGATTTTGAGAAGGCCGCCTACTTCCGTGACCAGATTGCCAAGTATAAGGAAATGCAAAAGAAAAAGGTCACAGACCAGGATACTCCTATCATCAGTGAAAAAACCATTGAGCATATTATCGAGCAGAAAACCAATATCCCTGTTGGCGATTTGAAAGAGAAAGAACAATCTCAACTCATCCATCTAGCCGAAGATCTCAAGTCGCATATTATTGGACAAGACGATGCTGTCGATAAGATTGCCAAGGCTATTCGCCGGAATCGTGTCGGTCTCGGTACGCCTAACCGTCCAATTGGAAGCTTCCTCTTTGTCGGACCAACTGGTGTCGGTAAAACAGAACTTTCCAAACAACTAGCTATCGAACTCTTTGGTTCTGCTGACAGTATGATTCGCTTCGATATGAGTGAATATATGGAAAAACACAGCGTGGCTAAGTTGGTCGGCGCCCCTCCAGGTTATGTTGGCTACGATGAGGCTGGGCAATTAACTGAAAAAGTTCGTCGCAATCCATATTCCCTCATCCTTCTCGATGAAGTCGAAAAAGCTCACCCAGATGTTATGCATATGTTCCTCCAGGTCTTGGACGATGGTCGTTTGACAGATGGGCAAGGACGCACCGTTAGCTTCAAGGATGCCATCATCATCATGACTTCAAATGCCGGGACTGGTAAAGCCGAAGCCAGCGTTGGTTTTGGAGCTGCTAGAGAAGGACGTACCAATTCTGTTCTCGGTGAACTCGGTAACTTCTTTAGCCCAGAGTTTATGAACCGTTTTGATGGTATTATCGAATTTAAGGCTCTCAGCAAGGACAACCTCCTTCAGATTGTCGAGCTGATGCTAGCAGACGTTAACAAGCGCCTTTCTAGCAACAACATTCATTTGGATGTAACTGACAAGGTTAAGGAAAAATTGGTTGACCTCGGCTATGATCCAAAAATGGGGGCGCGCCCACTTCGTCGTACTATTCAAGACTATATTGAAGACGCAATCACTGACTACTACCTTGAAAATCCAAGCGAAAAAAACCTCAAGGCAGTGATGACCAGCAAGGGCAACATTCAAATTAAGTCTGCCAAAAAAGCTGAAGTAAAAACTTCTGAAAAAGAAGTATAAATCCTACAGAAAAGGAGTAGAAAATGAAAATTTTCTGCTCCTTTTTATTAAAATAACTATAAATTCTTGACAGCTCGGTCTTTGTCCATTAAGATAATAATAAAGATAATAAATAATGAGGAAAATCCAATGGCAAACCCAACTTTCGGAGAAAAGAAAGCAAATACAGACTATGTTTCACGCTATGGCGTATATGCAGTTATCCCTGATGCTGAACAAAAACAAATTGTTCTTGTTCAAGCACCTAATGGTGCTTGGTTCCTACCAGGTGGTGAAATTGAAGCAGGTGAAAATCATCAAGAAGCCCTAAAGCGTGAATTGATTGAAGAGCTTGGCTTTACAGCTGAAATTGGTACCTATTACGGACAAGCTGACGAATATTTCTATTCTCGTCACCGTGACACCTACTACTACAATCCAGCCTACCTCTATGAAGCGATTTCTTTCAAAGAAGTGCAAAAGCCACTAGAAGACTTTAATCATATTGCCTGGTTCCCTATTGATGAGGCTATTGAAAACCTCAAACGTGGTAGCCATAAATGGGCTATCGAATCTTGGAAAAAACAGCATAAGATTGGCTAAATCAAGCTACTTTATTCAAAAAGTGCTATAATAGAATTAGAAAATCGGAGGAAATGTTATGAAGCTTATCAATACAACAAACTCACACTCGCAACTTGTAAAAAGCCAGCTAGAAAGTACAGATGCAACCCTTGTTGAAGTTTATTCTGCAGGTAATACAGATGTTATTTTTACCCAAGCTCCGCTTCACTATGAAATCCTCATCTCAAACAAACACCGCGCTATTCGCGAACCTGAAATCGAAGCTATTCAAGAATTTTTCTTGAAACGTAAAATTGATAAGGACTCTATTGATGAAGCCAATATCAAAACCCTCTATTCAGAAAAATTAATTGGAATTTCGATTCCAACCAAATAAAATCTTGGAGAGATTAGAAAGTGCTTTAAACCTTATGGAACAAAATTGGGTTTATTTAGCTTTTTAAATCATCTCCAATTTTTTATCTTGAAATCCTATCATACACAATTTTATAGGTAACAAAGGAGACAAGCATGGGAGACATGATATATCGAGAGGCAAGACTTGAAGAATACGAAAAAATTGGAAAACTATTAGCTAATTCTTTTCTTGACTATCCCTTTTTAACGATTATAAGGGATGATTTGA
>NZ_KV794547.1:427662-470227 GCF_001808785.1 Streptococcus sp. HMSC077D04
GAAACCTGACTCCTATCCTGCTTTTGTAGAAACATTGCAAATTCTGCTTACTAGAGTCTATATTAAAAAAGGAAACTGTTTGGTTGCGGAACAAGATGGAGAATTACTTGCAGTTGCCCTTTTGCAACAAAATGATTTCTGTATACTATCCTATCTACGAAATGGTGGGACAAACATTTTTCGCTACATTCGACCACAAAATCTCCTTAAATACTTTGACTTTGTAAAACGTTCCAAAAAGCATTTAGAACAATCAGGGGAGTTTGATTGGTATTTGATGGCTTTAGCTGTCAATATAGAAAGTAAGGGGCGGGGAATAGGCAGTACTTTTCTGACACAAGGGATTGAACCTTATGTCAAATCAAAAGGCTGTAAACACTTGGGACTCATAACTAGTACAGCTAGAAATACCTCATTCTACAAAAAAAACGATTATGTATTACTGGACTATATGGACTTAAAATACGGGGCAAAATCAATTGGTAACTGGGCATTTTTAAAAACAATGAATAAATTATAACAGGCCAGCAATTTACAAATCCTATTTAAATAAGGATAACTTATATTTATAAAAACCAACGTTCAAAACGTTGGTTTTCTTATCTATTTGACTGCTTCTTTCAAAGTATCTACCTTATCCAAACGTTCCCATGGAAGGTCAATATCTGTACGTCCCATGTGTCCATAAGCCGCTGTTTGACGGTAAATTGGACGCTTGAGGTCTAGCATTTGGATTATCCCTGCAGGGCGAAGATCAAAGATTTGACGAGCTGCTTTTTCAAGCTTGCTTTCAGCTACTGTTCCTGTACCAAAGGTATCGATACGAACAGAAACAGGTTGCGCAACACCGATAGCGTAGGCCAGTTGCACTTCTGCCTTCTTAGCAAGACCTGCTGCAACGATATTCTTGGCAATGTAGCGAGCCGCATATGACGCAGAACGGTCCACCTTAGTCGCATCTTTACCAGAGAAAGCACCACCGCCGTGACGAGAGTAGCCACCATATGTATCTACGATAATCTTACGACCAGTCAAACCTGAGTCCCCTTGAGGTCCACCGATTACAAAACGACCAGTAGGATTGATGAAGAATTTTGTTTGCTCATCCAAGTAAGAGGCTGGAATAACCTCTTTAATGACCTTGTTAATCACATCATTATGAATTTGTTCGTTGCTGACTTCTGGATCGTGCTGAGTTGAAATAACAACTGTGTCCACACGTACTGGACGGTCATTTTCATCATACTCAACAGTAACTTGTGATTTAGCATCTGGGCGAAGATAGCTGATTTCCCCAGACTTACGAAGTTCTGACAGACGACGAACCAATTTATGACTGAGTGAGATTGGCAATGGCATGAGCTCTTCTGTTTCATCCACTGCAAATCCAAACATGAGCCCTTGGTCACCAGCGCCAATCAGGTCAAGCGGATCTTGGTCTGCATTCCCACGAACCTCCAAGGCTTCGTTAACACCTTGAGCAATGTCAGGAGATTGTTCAACCAAAGATGGATGTACTCCTACAGTCTCAGCAGAAAAACCATATTCTGTATTGGTGTAGCCAATCTCTGCAATAGTATCACGAACCACACGGTTAATATCCACATAAGCATTTGTAGAAATTTCACCAAAAACGTGGACAGATCCGGTGTATACAGCTGTCTCAGCAGCAACGTGCGCCTCTGGATCCTTGGCTAAAATAGCATCCAAAATCGCATCTGAAATTTGGTCTGCAATCTTATCTGGATGTCCTTCAGATACAGATTCAGACGTGAATAATTTACGTTCTGACATAAAAATGTCCCCCCTTAAAAATAGTGTTATAGAGTTACAAAGTACTGATAGGTATTTTCATTTTCTAAGAGTTACAACGCAAAAGAAATAAAAACGATACTTTTTTATTTCTGAAGCTAGTAAGGCGCATAGGATGACCGCACTATAGCGGCAACCGTATGGAGCCGTCAGTCTTTGCGAATTACAAAGTACTGATAGGAAAACTCTTAGTGATAAATACCTACCATCTTATCGGGACTATATAACTTTATCATTATACCATTTTTTAGCGCAATTTGCAGTCTTTAATGTAGTGTTTCTGTTTAGATAGTTCGTTCTCATAAATAAAAAAAATTGGAGCTCAGTACTCCAACTTTTTCTATTAAAATGTTTGGCGTTTTGCTTTACGCTCTGCGCGACCGCGAGCACGATTTTCAGCGCGCTTGGTTTTGCGGCGCTTTTCATCAACCGCCCATTGAATTTTCTTCTTATAGCCCGGCTTGACTTTTTTCTTTTTCTTTTTGACCAACCCAATCATTTCAATATCAAGCTTATCCTGCTTCTTTTCACGATTGGCACGACGATCACGGTCATAGGTATCTTGGAATTCTCCATCTTTTACCATCTTCGGAGTAAACTTGATTCCTAATTTCTCCAACTCACGGATATCCGAATCATCGCTTGGTTGGTAAAGGGTAATGGCTGTACCTGGTAAGCCGTTTCGCCCGGTACGACCAACACGGTGCACAAAGAAGGACAAATCTTGCGGAATCGCATCATTGATGACATGGCTGACACCTTCAATGTCAATTCCACGCGCTGCCAAATCTGTTGCGACAATATACTCAAAATCCAGATTTTTCACCTGGTTCATGATACGTTTGCGCTCACGAGGGGCAATATCTCCATGGATTTTTGCCACCTTCAAGCCTTGAGCAGTCAGATATGAATGCAATTCATCAGCACGCGTTTTAGTGTTAACAAAAATCATTGCCAAATACGGTTGCATCAACTGAGTCAATTGGTAAATTTGAGCATTCTTATCTCGGCCCTTGGTCGAAATCAACCAATTATCAATGGTATCAGAAATGACCGTTTTGGTCTTGATTTTCTCCATAACAGGATTTGATAAGTATTTTTTCAAGAATGGTTGCAGTTTTTGTGGAATAGTCGCTGAGAAGACCATGAATTGCAGGTCTTTTGGAAGGCTTCCAGCAATCTTATCAACAGTTTCTAAGAATCCCATATCCAAGGTCATATCTGCCTCATCAACCACAAAGGTCTTAGCCTTGTGAATAGCTAGGTCACCAGACTTAACTAAGTCATAAATACGGCCAGGTGTTCCGATAACAATATGAGGCTGGTTACTTGCTAATTTTTCAATCTGGCGAGCCTTATCTGTACCACCCACATAATTAACCACACGAACTTCCACCTCTGAGTGGGCTGCAATCTGACGAGCTGCTTGGTAAATCTGAGTAGCCAACTCACGGCTCGGTGCAGTAATGACTGCCTGTACACTATCACTAGTTTCATCTAATTGCTGGAAAATCGGCAACAAGAAAGTATGAGTCTTACCCGAACCTGTTTTTGATTCACCGACTAGGTCACGACCTGCCAAAACAATAGGAATCAACTTATCTTGCACCTCTGTTGGAGTTGTAAATTTCAACTCCTCCAAGGCTTCTCTAATATAGTTTTTAAATTGAAATTTCGTAAATGACATAATATCCTCGATTCTATCTATCTTATAAATTATACCACATTTTATTCCATTTCAGTAGTCTCACTTATTTAGGCTATTTCCAGTAGCATCTCTAGTCAGAAAAAGGCTGGAATTTCATGATTCCAACCTCTTTTCATACTCAATGAAAATCAAAGAGCAAACTAGGAAGCTAGCCGCAGGCTGCTCAAAACACTGTTTTGAGGTTGCAGATAGAACTGACGAAGTCAGTAATATCTATACGGCAAGGCGACGTTGACGTGGTTTGAAGAGATTTTCAAAGAGTATCAGTTATTATTTCCAGTTTAAAATAGCATTCAAGCCATAGTGATCACTAACTTGCGGACTATTGTTGCCATCAAATACGACATGTAAATTTTCCACCGCTAACTCTTTGGTAGTAAAAACATAGTCGATTCGAAGGGGTTCTGTGTTCCCCTTCCAGCCATCAATTTCTGGTGGAACAGTATAGCTACCACTTTTCTCTTTAGCAACTTCAAATGCGTCTTGTAAGCCTAATGGACTAGCTAAAATAGCTTGGTAGCCTTCCTGACCTGCTGGATTGTTGAAATCTCCAGCAAGCAAAAGTGGCTTGTTCAATTCTTTCAAGACAGCCTCAAATCGTGCCCATTCTTCTTGGAAACCTTTATCCCACCAAGAAAGGTGGACACTGGCAACTGCAAGTTCATTACCATCGACTACAGTTTCAGCTAGAGCGACACGGCGAGTATGATAGTCTGTTGGATCATCCACATCTGAAACTAAAACTTCTCTTGCTTCAATAGGTGTTTTAGACAAGATAGCCACACCTTCATGGTAGCGGTCATAACCAATATGGTTATAGGCCCAAGTCCAGTAGTAATCTTTCCCTTGCTCTGACAACTTTTCAACCAAAAGTCTAACATAATGATCTTGATGAATCGGCTCAGCTGCTGGTAAAGCTTGATAGAGATCATTAACTTCTACCTTAGGCGAGGTGATTTCCTGATTGATTTCTTGGAAACAAATCAAATCATAATCTTTATCAAGAATATCTTCAAGCAAAAGCTGGAATTTTTCCTCGGCTTCTTTTTCCATCCAGCTATGAGTATTGAGTGTTAAAAATTTCATGCTTTTCTCCTAAAACAAGAGGTTGGAAAACAGCTTCCAACCTCAAGTGTATTACAATTCTACTTTAGCAACTGCTGTTTTAGCTGCAAGAGAACCTGTTTGTTCTAATTTAACTGATTTAATAGCTTCAGCATTTGTGAAGACAACCACTGTTGAAGTTTCACGACCTGCTGCACGGATAGCATCCAAGTCAGCTGTGACAAGAAGATCACCTGCTGCAACTTTTTGCCCTTCAGCTACATGAACAGTAAATGGTTTTCCTTCAAGACTTACTGTGTCCAAACCAATGTGAACAAGTACTTCAAGACCCGCTTCAGTCACAAGACCAAGAGCATGTTTTGTAGGGAAGATGCTTGATACAGTACCTGAAACTGGAGATACAATGTTTCCATTTGCAGGTTCTACAGCAAATCCGTCACCCATCATTTTTTGAGCAAATACTGGATCTTTTA
This sequence comes from Streptococcus sp. HMSC077D04, assembly GCF_001808785.1. Lineage (GTDB taxonomy): Bacteria > Bacillota > Bacilli > Lactobacillales > Streptococcaceae > Streptococcus > Streptococcus mitis_BX. The sequence continues at coordinate 432,721 of NZ_KV794547.1, forward strand.
CTTGTTCCAAAGCAACAACTTGTCCGTCAGCTACTGAGTAAACTTCCTCAGTAAGACCTTTGAATTGAACAGTGTTTTGTTGCGCTTCTGTCATTTGAGTTGGAAGAGTTTCAGGAATGATTTCACCTGAATCAAGGATATCTTGGATATCAGATTTCAATACGTCCGCTTTTGGACCGTAGATAGCTTGAACTCCTTGTCCTTTCATGACAAGACCCATAGCTCCTTCTGCTTTCCATTGTTCTGCATCACCGACTTTGTCAGCATCTTTTACAGTTACACGAAGACGAGTCATACATGCATCCACATCAACGATGTTTGCACGTCCACCAAGAAGGTTGATAATGTTTACAGCTTGAGAACCTGCTGCAACTTTCACTTCGCTGCTAGCTTCTTCTGAACCTTCAGCAGTTTCGTAATTTCCGTTACGTCCTGGAGTTGCGTAGTTGAATTTTTGAATCATGAAGTTTGCGATAAAGTACATGATTACGGCAAAGAGAACAGTTACCCAGATAAAGTTAACAATATCCATACCGATACCAGCGCTAATCGCAATAGGTGTACGAGTCAAGAACTCGATTGAACCGAATGAGTGCATACGTAGGTTCACGACGTCAGCCATAGCGAAGGCCGCACCTTGAACAAGTGAGTAAACAAGATACATAGGTGTTGCTACAAACATGAACATGTATTCGATTGGTTCAGTAACCCCTGTCAAGAATGTTGCAAGAGCTGTCGCAATCATCATACCTTTATATTGATGTTTCTTATCAGCATCAACATTACGGTAGATAGCCACGATCACACCCATCAAGATACCGAATGAACCGATCATTTGTCCAACTTTGAAACGAGCTGGGTGAACAGTATCTAACAATTGTTGGTAGTGACTTGCATCAGTACCTTTGAGGTTAACAAGGTCTGTTACCCATGCAAGCCATAGTGGGTCTTGACCAAATACTTGAGTACCTTTAGCTGCACCAGTTAAAATGTCATAAGTACCACCAAGAGCTGTGTAGTTCATTGGGATAGTCAACATATGGTGAAGACCAAATGGCAAGAGCAAACGTTCCAAAGTACCATACAAGAATGGTGCAAGGATTGGAGCAGTTTCTTGTGAGTTGGCAATCCAGATACCAAAGCTATTGATACCTGTTTGAACTACTGGCCAGAAGGCAGCAAGTAGAATTGCAGCGATTGCTGAACGAAGAATAACTACAAATGGTACAAAACGTTTCCCGTTGAAGAATGAAAGTGCATCAGGAAGTTTACGGAAGTTGTAGTATTTATTGTAAGCAGTTGCCCCTACAAAACCTGAGATAATCCCTACAAACACACCCATGTTCAATGCTGGAGCTTCAAGAACACTGATGAAGTAATCAGCAACTTTGATTGAACCACCAAAGAGAGTTGTGACCATAGCATCTGGATTTTTCAACATATCTCCTGATACACCAAAGATTGTACCAGTGATACGGTTAATCAAAATGAAGGCAAGACCAGCGGCGAAAGCACCACCAGCACGTTCTTTAGCCCAGCTTCCTCCAATTGCTAGGGCAAACAAAATGTGAAGGTTACCGATAACCCCCCAACCAATTTGCTCAAGAATTCCACCAGTAACTACAAGTGGTGCAAAAGTTGGGTTAATCATTACGATAGACTTACCGATTGAAATCATCAAACCAGCAGCCGGCATAACCGCGATAACCACCATCAAAGCCTTACCGAATTTTTGCCAAAACTCGAAAGACAAGACATTTTTGAATGTATCTTTCATCATTCAAATCTCCTTTATTTTTATTTAGGCAAACGTTTTACGAAAACGTTTGCACTTAACTATGTATTAATTATACCACTTTAATTTTTTTTGTAAAGGCTTTTATAAAAAAAAGTAGACTTTTTTCTAAAATTTTTGTAGAAAAAAAGGAGATATTAAAACCTCCTCAAATATACTTCTATTTTAGATTTTCAGGAATCGGCGCATTGAAATTCCTGATCCGATTGAACCGATAAAAATTCCAATCACAAATAATAGAGCAATCATCAGTGGACTGAATATTTCTGGTGATATCATCGAAAGGTTCTGACCAACCAATGACTTATTAACCGATTGGTAAACCATTTTATAGACAATAAATACCAAAACTGATGGAAGTGTTGCTCCAAGCAAACCAATGAAGGCACCTTCAAGCAAGAAAGGCCCGCGGATATAGCCATTCTTAGCACCTACTAAACGCATGATTTGAATTTCACGGCTTCGTGAAATGATGGTGATACGTATAGTATTAGAAATCAAGAACACTGCAATGAAAATCAATAATCCCGCGATAACTAGTCCCCAGACACGAATAAATGAGGCTAACTTAAACAAGCGTTCTGTATTAGCACCACCATCTTGAACTTCTGATACACCCTCGATTTTTTTAGCCTCTTCTGCTACTGTCTTTACATCACTTGGTGTATTGGTATCAACGATATATGCATCATAGAGAGGATTGGCATCGCCTTCAAAGATTTTCCAGTTGTCCCCCATTGTTTCTGTCAACTTTTCATATTGTTCTTCTTTACTTGAAAACGTAACACTTTTAACGGTTGACATACCTTTCAAAGCATCATATACCTTATGGTAGTCGTTATTTGTAACAGTTTGACCTTCTTTTTCAATCGTCTCACTATTATCAGCTACGTCCTTACGAATGTATACCATTACTCGAACATTATTTTCAATATCTGTAGCTAGTTTAGCCGTATTAAAGATAACAGATGCAAATATTGCAACCAAGGTCAAAGTAATCATAACTGAACTGACAGCAGCTACTGTCATCCAGCCATTTCGTTTCAAACTTTTTAATGATTCAAATAAATGACGAAAAAATCTACTAATCATCGTATCCATATTCTCCTTTAGCTTCGTCACGAACGACACGGCCATTTTCAATGGCAATGACACGGTGGCGCAAGGTATTTACAATCTGACTGTTGTGGGTAGCCATCAAGACAGTTGTACCTTGGAGATTGATGCGTTCCAGCAAGTTCATAATTTCCCATGAATTATCTGGGTCCAAGTTTCCTGTTGGTTCGTCCGCAATCAATACTTTTGGATTGTTTACAATAGCACGTGCAATTGCAATCCGTTGCTGTTCTCCCCCTGAAAGTTCATTTGGGAAAGAACGAACCTTATGCTTCAATCCAACCAAGTCTAAAACTTCCATAACACGTTTTTTGATATTACGGCGGCTCTCACCAATAACTTCCATTGCATAAGCAATATTTTCATAAACGGTTTTCTTTGGTAACAGTTTATAATCTTGGAAGACAACCCCAACACTACGACGTAGGAGAGGGACATCTTTCTTTTTAATTTTAACCAGATTAAAACCAGCAACAGTTAAGCTTCCTTTTTCGATTTTTACTTCGCGGTACAATGCTCTAATAAATGTTGATTTCCCAGCTCCTGACGGACCTACGATATAGGCAAATTCCCCGGGTTCAACAGTGACTGAGACACCTCGCAAAGCAGTCGTTCCGTTGTCGTATTTTTTGACGACATCTCTCATTTCAATGATTGACATGTGAGTTCCTTTCTATCTTAGCTGATTCGCCACTTGAGGTAGGCATCGATAAAACCATCTAGGTCTCCATCCATAACCTTATCTACCTGCGAAACTTCAAAGCTAGTTCGATGATCTTTTACCATAGTATAAGGCGTGAAAACATAAGAACGGATTTGACTTCCCCATGTGATTTCCTTTTTCTCACCTTTGAGGGAATCAACTTCCGCAGCTTTCTTTTCTTGCTCCATTTGATAGAGCTTAGCCTGCAACATCTTCATGGCACGATCTCTATTTCCATACTGAGTACGATCGACTGTTGACTGGACAACAGTTCCAGTAGGAATGTGTGTCAAACGCACACCTGTTGAAACTTTGTTGACGTTTTGTCCACCAGCACCACCTGAACGGAAAGTATCCATCTTGATATCATCTTCACGGATTTCCACTTCAATGGTATCATCCAACTCTGGCATCACTTCTACAGATGTGAAAGAGGTATGGCGACGTTTAGCAGAGTCAAATGGTGAAATTCGCACCAAACGGTGTACCCCCATTTCTGACTTGAGAAGGCCATAGGCATTAGGCCCTTCAAATGATAGGGTTACTGACTTAATACCAGCTTCATCTCCTGCTTGGTAATCCAAAACTTCTACTTTAAATCCTTTAGCATTTCCATAGCGAGTGTACATACGAAGTAACATATCCCCCCAGTCCTGAGCCTCTGTACCACCGGATCCTGGATGGATTTCCAAAATCGCATTATTATGGTCATAAGGTTCTGACAAGAGCAAGGTCATCTCATAACTAGTCATCATCTTATCAAGTTCTGATAACTGTGCAACCAATTCTTCATGCACTGACTCGTCTTCTGCCAAAAAGTCTAATAAAATTTCAACTTCATCCTGCAACTCTTCCATTTTATGGAAGGTATTGTAGGTATTTTTTAATTCATTTAATTCTTGCGACGTTTTTTGAGCCGCGATATTATCGTTCCAAAAATCAGGTTCTGTCATCTTGTTTTCCAAGATGGCAATCTCTTCCTCTAGACCCTCGAGGTCAAAGAGACCCCCTGAAAGAAGCTAATTTTTCACGATTTGCGTCAATTTTCTGACGAATTTCTGAAATGTCCATAAATACTCCTTTTTTATATCGTTTTATTATACCATAATCTATCATTTCTTTCCATCTTTTGCTCTAATCCCTTGTTACACGTAAAAAGAAGCCTTTCGGCTTCCATTCTTACAAGACTTTTGCTGAAGTACGAGTAATTTCTTCTACTTGGATGTTTTCTGCTTCAAATTTTTCTTTCAAGGCTGGTAAATCAATTGATCCATCGATTTGAACTTCGATAATCACCTTACCATCTTTACGCGGAATATTGACTGTATGGGAGATATTCAAATTTTCTTCTACAATTAGAGAAACAATTTTTCCAAGAACACCAACTTCATTTTCTGTTACAAAGCGAACACGAATCCCTTCTTCTCCATAACCAGCAATTTCAAGAAAGGCTTGGAAAACGTCACGGTCCGTAATAACCCCATAGACTTGATGATTATCTACTACAGGAAGAATACCAATCTTGTTTTTTAACATCAGATAAGTTGCATCCTCAAGACTCGCATAGCCTGAAACAGTGACAACATCGCGAATCATGACATCTTTTACTTTTGTCTTATTCAGAAGATAATTCATCTCATAGATAGAAAGACTGGTTGCTTTTGATGGACTAGCTTGGGCAATGGTTCCTTCAGTTACCAAACCAACCAATTGATCATTTTCGATAACAGGCAAGCGGTGCAACCCTTGCTCTCTCATCAAATCTGCTGCATGAGATACTGTTGTATCTGGACTAATATACACTACCTTGCGGGTCATAAAATCTTTAACTGCCATGAGACTTCTCCTTTTCTATTCTTATCCCTATTATACAATCTTTTTGTAAATCTATCAAACGCTTACATTTCTTTTTCAAAATTCAGAAAAGTATGAATAAGCTAGCAAAAAGAGCTCTGAAATCGAGCTCTATGAATAAAGGTAAGATACCTTTCATTCGATTTTTTTAATTATTAGAAATTCATCTTTCAGTGTAGGTGTAGATTTGTTTGCAATCTAAATATGCCGACTAAAATAATCCACTGGATTCTGATGATTGCTTCGCAATCTTCATCTGCTGACTAAAAAGGTCCCCCGGACTATAATGATGATTACTTCGTAATCTTCATTTGCAACCTAAACTAGTCTCCCAGACTAGTTTAGCCACCTAGATATGCTTTTCTGACTTCTTCTGATGAAGCGAGTTCTTTTCCTGTTCCTGATAGAACGATTTTCCCTGTTTCCAGTACATAGCCTCGGTCAGAGATTGCGAGTGCTTTATTGGCATTTTGTTCAATCAAGAGGACAGTTGTCCCTTGCTTCTGAATATCTTGAATGATATCAAAAATCTCTTGGATAAAGATTGGGGCAAGTCCCATTGATGGTTCATCTAAAAGAAGAAGTTTTGGTGTTGACATAAGAGCGCGTCCCATGGCAAGCATTTGTTGTTCTCCTCCTGAAAGAGTAGCTGCATCTTGGTTCTTGCGTTCTTCAAGACGAGGAAAGCGTGAGAAAACTTTCTTCAAGTTGGCTTGATTTTCTTCACGGTTTTTCTTTAAGAAAGCTCCCATTTCAAGATTTTCCATAACAGTCAAGCCAGGAAAGACGTGGCGTCCTTCTGGAACTTGTGAAAGACCACCTGCCACGATTTTTTGAGCTGGCATTTTTTGGATTTCTTGACCTAAAAATTCAATCTTTCCTGAACTAGGTCTAACCAAACCAGACAAGGTGCGAAGAATGGTTGTCTTACCTGCACCATTGGCACCGATAAGGGAAACAACCTCTCCTTCATTTACTTCAAAGCTTACATCACGGACTGCTTGGATCATACCGTAATGCACAGAAAGATTATCAACTTTTAACATAGACATTAGGCTTCACCTCCTAGATAAGCTTCGATAACGCGTTTATTGGTCTTAATTTCGTCTGGAGTTCCTTGAGCAATTAAACGACCATATTCAAGTACGTAGATGCGTTCTGTTACTTCCATGACCAGATTCATATCGTGTTCAATCAACATGATTGAAATTTTAAATTCATCTTTGATACGACGAATTAACTCAGTCAATTCTGCTGTTTCCTGTGGGTTCATCCCTGCTGCTGGTTCATCTAAAAAGAGAATTTTAGGTTCCGTAGCAAGGGCACGAACAATTTCCAAACGACGTTGTTGTCCGTAGGCGAGGTTTTTAGCAAGAGTTTCTGCATCACTATCTAAATCAAAGATTTTAAGCAATTCCAAGGCTTTAGCCTTTAATTCTTTTTCACTCTTGTAAAAAGCTGGTAAGCGCAAAAAACTAGCAAAAACATGTTGTTTGTGATGGTTGCCAAAAGCAATCAAAACATTGTCCAAAACTGTTAAATCTTTAAAGAGACGGATATTTTGGAAAGTACGTCCAAGTCCCAAAGAGGCAATCTTATAAGGTGCCTTTCCATTCAAAAGGTGACCATCTAAGGTAACTGTTCCCTCACTTGGTTCATAAACACCCGTCAAGAGGTTGAAAAGGGTGGTTTTACCAGCTCCATTTGGACCGATTAGTCCAACCAGTTCCCCTTCGTTCAATTCAAGAGTCACATCTCCAACAGCTGTTAGACCGCCAAAATGTTTGGTTAACTGTTTTACTTCAAGTAATGCCATTAGTTTTGTTCCTCCTTCTTAGATTTTTTAAAGAAACGTGATAGGCTCAATTCCCATGTTCCAAGGAGTCCACCTGGTCTGAAAATCATTACCAATACCAAGGCCAAAGCGTAGATAATCATACGCACGCTAGCAACATCTTGGAGAAGCATATTCAAAATTCCAAGGACAATAGCTGAAACAATGGCACCTGTAATTGAACCAAGTCCACCAAATACAACAATAATCAAAACGTTGATTGAGTTGATGAAAGTGTAATCTTTCGGTACAACTGAACCGATAAATCCTGCCTGAAGTGACCCTGCAATACTTGCAGTAATGGCACCAAAGACAAAAGCGATAATTTTAATTCTAGTCGTATTAACCCCAACTGACTCAGCAGCAATTTCATCCTCACGAACAGAGAGGGTTGAACGACCAATTGGACTACGCAAGAAGTTCAAGGTTGCAATGGTTGTAATCACGGCAAAGAAGTAAACCATTTGCCAAGTTGTAAAGTTAGGAATTCCCAAGATACCTGCCGCACCATTTGTAATGCTTCCACCATTGATGATAAAGATACGGATAATTTCAGATACACCAAGAGTCGCTACTGCAAGATAGTCTCCCTTCAAGCGCAAGGTTGGAATTCCGACAAGTAAGGCAACTGCTCCTGAAAGCAAAGCCCCTACCAGCATAGCTCCAAAGAAGGCACCGTAGGTTGGTGATTTAGAACCAATAATAGCAGCGGCATAGGCACCAATCGCCATGAAACCTGCATGCCCAAGTGAAAATTGTCCTGAAAAACCAACGATTAGGTTGAGACCAACAGCCAGAATAATATTAATTCCAATTTGTTGTAAAATCTGTACATAGAATAGATTGAGTACACCGACTGAGACCAGTATACTAATCAAGCCATAGCCAGCTAACAAAAGGAGTAACCATAGAATATTAACTTTTAAATTTTCCTTCATCGTTTACACCTTCTCTTTCACATTCTTACCAAGGATACCAGCTGGGCGGACAATCAAGATCAACAACAAGATTCCATAAACAATGGCATCACGGAAGTCTGACATCCCAAAGGCTGTCGCAAAGGTTTCCAATAGACCAATCACAAAACCACCAAGAGCCGCACCAGGAATAATTCCGATACCACCAAGTACTGCGGCAACGAAAGATTTAAGACCTGGAGTAACCCCCATCAAAGGCTCAAGAGAGTTATAATAGAGGGCAATCAAAACACCAGCCGCCCCCGCAAGAGCAGAACCCAAAGCAAAGGTAAAGCTGATAGTACGGTTTACATTGATCCCCATCAATTGCGCTGCATCGCTATCTACGGATACTGCACGCATGGCTTTCCCCATCTTAGTCTTTTGGACAATGACTTGTAACAAAATCATCAAAATCAAGGAAATGGCCAAAATCATTAACTGCACGTTTGTTAGGCTAACTGGTCCCAAATCATAGCGAACTGTTTGAATCGCTTGAGGGAAGGCACGGGTATTGGCACCAACCAGATAGACCATGCCATACTCCAATAGGAAAGACACCCCAATAGCCGTAATCAAAACAGCAATACGAGTAGAGTGGCGCAAAGGTCGGTAAGCAAGAAACTCAATCACGACACCAAGGATGGCTGTCGCTATCATAGCTACAATAAGCGCTACAAAGAAATTCATTTGGAAAGAATTAATCAAGAAATAACCGATAAAGGCTCCCATCATATAAATATCACCGTGGGCGAAGTTGATGAGCTTGATAATTCCGTAAACCATGGTATACCCTAGGGCTAACAGTGCGTAAACACTACCTAGAATCAAACCATTTACTAGTTGTTGGAGCATAAGATTCACTCTTTCTATTTATAATTTTGAGGGTTTCCCCTCACTTTTTGATAGGTTCTTAAACATCGAAACAGGGAGTGAGTCAGAGGCTCATTCCCTATTTCAACATTTTTCTATTATGGTTTTACAACTTCTGCTGCTTCAACCTTACCATTATTCATGGTCATCATGTAAGCTGTTTTGACTGTGTTGTGGTCCGCATCGAAGCTTGTTTGACCAGTTACACCTTCAAAGTCTTTTGTTTTAGCAAGGTTGTCCTTAATCTCACCTGAGTTTTTAGCACCTTTTGCTGCGTTTGCTACAAGGTGAACTGAATCATAAGCTAAGGCTGCAAATGTTGAAGGCTCTTCATTGTACTTAGCACGGTAAGCGTCCAGGAAGGCTTTTGCTTTAGCTGAAACTTCTACAGTAGTTGAGAAGCCTGAGATAAAGTAGATGTTTGATGCTTTTTCAGGAGTTGCTTGTTGTACAAACTCTTCACCGTTGAATCCATCACCACCAACGATTGGCTTGTCAATTCCCATACCACGCGCTTGGTTTACAATTTTACCGGCTTCAGTGTAGTAACCAGGAACGATGATAGCATCAAAGTCTTTCCCTTTCATTTTTGTAAGGGCTGCTTGGAAGTCTGTGTCACCTGCTACGAAAGTTTCATCTGCAACGATTTCACCTTTGTAAGCTTCACGGAAGGCTTTGGCAATACCTTTAGCGTAGTCGCTGGCATTGTCAGTGTAAAGAACAACTTTCTTAGCTTGCAATTTTTCAGAAACATAGTTTGAGATAATTTTTCCTTGGAAGCTATCTTGGAAAGTTCCGATAAAGAGGTAATCTTGACCTTTAGTCAATCCATCTTGAGTCGCACTTGGCGAAATCAATGGAACACCTGCTTTTGTAGCGTTCGCTACCGCAGCTGCAGTCGCACCAGATGTCGCAGGTCCTACGATTGCTGATACTTTAGATTGAGTTACAAGGTTAGTTGTTACTGAAGCCGCCTCAGCTGTTTCAGACTTATTATCTTTATCGACTACTTCGATTTGTTTTCCATCGATACCACCTGCTGCATTGATTTCATCAACGGCCAATTGGGCACCTTTTTGTTCAGATGTACCGTAAGCTGCTACGGCACCAGTTTCCTCGAAGTTAAATCCGATTTTGATTGTCTTTTCCTCTACTGAGTTACCAGCAGCGTTTGACGCTCCAGACTTCACTTCTCCACAGGCTGCAAGAAGTGCTACACTTGCAAGCGCCACAAACGATAGGGCAAATTTTTTCTTCATCTTTTTTTGTCTCCTTATTTCTTAAATAAATAGCATGTTAAGAATATACCGAATTATCAGAAAATTGTCAACACTTTTCTTGAACTTTTTCGATGATAACGTTTTCCTCTCGATGAAGATTGCCCACAAAGGGTGTTTCCAGCTCTTGGATATGACAAACCCTGACTTTTTTTATAAACTTTTCCTTGCCCAAGCGCCCGACCAATTGCTCCATTTCTTGAGTTGGAACATAGAGTTGTAAGTAACGATGTTTCTTGGAATGATAGGTAATATCTCCATAATCCTGCAATTTTTTGGCATCACGATTATAGTAAAGATAGATAATCAAGCCAGATCGATTGACTTTTTCAAACATGATAAATCCTCTTTCTAAGAAATCTCTCCCTATTATACCAAAAAAAGCAAACCCAGTCGAGTTTGCCTTCTTTGATCATTAATTCAATGAATTGTTGGCCATGATTTCATCAATAAAGCCATATTCAAGTGTTTCTTGGGCACTCATCCAGTTATCGCGTTCTGCATCTGCATGGACTTTTTCGATTGACTGACCTGAATTTTCAGCCAAGATTTTTTCCAAAGTATTACGAGTTTTAAGCAAGTGTTCTGCAGCGATAGCCATATCAGTTTGTTGGGTACCACCACCTGTACCACCCATTGGTTGGTGAATCATATACTCTGCATTTGGAAGCATGAAACGTTTGCCTTTTGCTCCACTTGATGCAATGACCGTCCCCATAGATGCGGCCATTCCCATAACGATGGTTTGGACATCTGCCTTGATAAAGTTCATAGTATCAACGATTGCCAAACCAGCTGAAACGGAACCACCAGGTGTATTGACATAAAGGTAAATATCTTTTGTACTATCTTGGGCATCCAAGAAAAGCAACTGGGCAATAACAGAGTTAGCCATGTTGTCTTCAACTGGGCCTGTCAGCATAATGATGCGGTCTTTGAGAAGACGTGAGTAAATATCGTAGGAACGTTCCCCACGGCTTGTTTGTTCAATAACTACAGGAATCATTCATTTCTCCTTTTGAGTTTTAATTTTGTTGGTCAAATGACTGAAGATAAGACTATTATAATATCTTGGTCAAAAAAGGTCAAATTTTTGCTCTGTTTTCATCAGACAGAAACAAAAACTCAACCTCCTTTCGTGACTGGAAATCCTTTTCCAAGTCAATCTCTTTTTAATTTTATTTTGTACCGAACAAGCGGTCCCCAGCATCTCCAAGACCTGGAACGATATAACCGTGTTCATTCAAGCGTTCATCCAAGGCTGCTGTAAAGATTTCTACATCTGGATGAGCTTCTTGAAGGGCTTTAACACCTTCTGGAGCAGATACAAGGCAGACAAATTTGATATTTGATGCACCACGTTTTTTAAGAGAGTCAACAGCCAAGATTGCTGAGCCACCTGTTGCCAACATTGGGTCTACGACAAAAATTTGACGTTGGTCAATATCTTCAGGCAATTTCACCAAGTACTCAACTGGTTGAAGCGTTTCTTCATCACGGTACATACCGATGTGACCAACCTTAGCAGCTGGAACCAAGCTCAAGAGACCATCAACCATCCCGATACCTGCACGCAAGATTGGAACGATGGCCAATTTCTTACCTGCCAATTGTTTTTGAACTGTTTTTGTAATTGGTGTTTCGATTTCCACATCTTCTAGTGGAAGATCACGAAGTACTTCATACCCCATCAACATTGCAATCTCATCTACTAGCTCACGAAAAGCTTTTGTAGAAGTATCTGTACGACGCAAGATTGACAATTTGTGTTGAATCAGTGGATGATTAATAACTTCAATTTTTCCCATTTTTGGAATTCCTTCTTTCAATTTATTCTTCTTATTATACCAAAAAATGGTTTAAAAATCTTTCTAAACCATTTATTTTTGATAATTTTTACATTAAATCAGCCTCTTTAAGAGCGGACTGTACTGTCTCAAGTGGTAAATGAGTCAATTCTGTTCCCTTTTCTTGATAGAGGTATTGGGCGTAGTCATCCATTCGATACTGGTTGATATAAACCACGCGCTTGCAGCCGACCTGAAGCAATTGTTTGGTACAATTCAGACAAGGAAAATGTGTCACATAGGCTGTAAAGCCTTTAGGAACACCACGTTCTGCACCTTGGAGAATGGCATTAACCTCAGCGTGAAGAGTTCGAACACAGTGGCCTTCAATAACCAGACATTCGTGGTCAATACAATGCTCAGTCCCTGACACCGAACCATTATAACCAGTGGAAATAACCTTATTATCCTTTACCAAAATTGCGCCCACTTTGGCACGTTTACAAGTGGAACGATTGGCAATTAGTAAGGCTTGGGCTGCAAAATACTCATCCCATGCTAGTCTTTTTTCAGTCATATCTCTTCTCCTTTTTCTCTATTTTTTAAAAAATGGTAAACCTAAATCTGCAATCTTTTCAGCTGGTACCTTCATGCCATCCTTGATCCATTTTAGAAGGACAGAAACGATGGCCGAGCTCCAAAAGGAATGAAGATAAGAGCTGACACCTTTTGATTTCCCATGGTATTTTTCTAAAAATTCCTGCATGGCTTGGACAAAGATTTTTTCCAGATGGTAATCCAAGGCCAATTGAATCACTCTGGCTTCCTTTCTGGCCTCTCGGAAAAGGTGAACCCAGACCAGATAAAGGTCTGTCTTTAAATCATAATGATGCAACTGTTCCATAATATTGTGGACAGTTCGTTTAAAGACGCTTTCTAAAATCTCCTCTTTGGAATCATAATTACGGTAAAAGGCTGCACGAGAAACGCCTGCACGTTTGACCAATTCAGAAATACTAATCTTGGTCAAGTCCTTTTTTTCCAAGAGTTGCAAGAGGGCTGTTTCGATGGCTTCTCTAGTTAATAAATTGGATTCTTGGTTTGATTTTCTGAGATTTTCAAGAGACTTTTCAGAGATTCTACGTTCAGACATAACATTTTCTTTCTACTTGTCACAACAGACGGATGAGGCTTTTGTTTCAAGGGATTTCATGATATAATTGTAAAAAAAGACAGAACCTTTGTCAATGTATAACTGACAAAGATGGAGAATTTCTATGACTTGGAAGATTATTGCTGACTCTGGTTGTGATTATCGTCAGCTGGCAAGACCAGCTATTGACACGACCTTTGTAAGTGTGCCCTTAACCATTCAAGTAGCTGATCAGGTCTTTGTTGATGATGCCAGTCTTGACATTGACCAAATGATGGAAACCATGTATGCAACTGCAGAAGCTTCAAAATCAGCTTGTCCAAGCCCAGATGATTATTTGCGAGCATTTGAAGGAGCCAAAAACATTTTCCTAGTAACCATCACTGGTACTCTTTCTGGAAGCCACAATAGTGCTCAACTAGCAAAAAATATTTATCTGGAAGAACATCCTGATACTAAAATTCATATAATTGATAGTTTGTCTGCTGGTGGGGAAGTTGACTTGCTCGTAGAAAAAGTGAATGACTTGATCGACCAGGGCTTATCTTTTGAAGAAGTGGTTGAATCTATCACTGCCTATCAAGAAAAAACCAAGTTACTTTTTGTCCTAGCTAAAGTCGATAACTTGGTGAAGAACGGCCGTTTGAGCAAGCTTATCGGTACGGTCGTTGGCCTTCTCAATATCCGTATGGTCGGAGAAGCTAGTGAAACTGGAACTCTCGAATTGCTACAAAAAGCACGAGGACCAAAGAAATCAGTTCAAGCTGCCTATGATGAAATCATTAAAGCTGGATATGCTGGTGGCCGTATTGTCATGGCCCAACGCAATAACGAGAAATGTTGCCAACAGCTCTCAGAGCGAATCCGCGAAAATTTCCCACAGGCGGATATTAAAATTCTCCCAACATCTGGTCTCTGCAGTTTCTATGCAGAAGATGGCGGTTTGCTGATGGGATATGAAATTGATTAATTGCATTCTTGACAAGAGGTGACTTCATCTCTTGTTTTTTTGTGGTACAATAGAGCTATGAAACATTTTGATACTATTGTCATCGGTGGAGGTCCTGCTGGTATGATGGCTACGATTTCCAGTAGCTTTTATGGACAGAAAACCCTCCTCATCGAAAAAAATCGGAAACTTGGAAAAAAATTAGCTGGGACTGGTGGGGGACGTTGCAATGTCACCAACAATGGAACTCTAGATGACCTACTAGCTGGCATCCCTGGAAATGGGCGCTTTCTCTACAGTGTCTTCTCCCAGTTTGATAACCATGATATCATTAACTTTTTTACAGAAAATGGTGTTAAACTTAAGGTCGAAGACCACGGCCGCGTCTTTCCGGCCAGCGACAAATCGCGAACCATAATCGAGGCTTTGGAAAAGAAAATCACTGAGCTAGGTGGTCAAGTTGCTACTCAAACAGAAATTGTTTCGGTTAAAAAGATAGACGACCAGTTTATCCTTAAATCAGCTGACCAAACCTTCACTTGTGATAAACTCATTGTCACAACTGGTGGGAAATCCTATCCCTCTACTGGTTCGACTGGTTTTGGTCACGAGATTGCCCGTCATTTTAAGCATACCATTACCGATCTTGAAGCCGCTGAAAGTCCTTTGTTGACAGATTTTCCACACAAGGCCTTGCAAGGAATTTCATTGGACGAAGTGACCCTAAGCTATGGTAAGCATGTCATCACTCACGATTTGCTCTTTACCCACTTTGGTTTGTCAGGCCCTGCTGCCCTTCGTATGTCTAGTTTTGTCAAGGGTGGCGAAATCCTTTCACTGGATGTCTTACCTCAACTTTCTGAGGAGAACTTCGTTTTATTTTTAGAAGAAAATCGAGAAAAATCTCTAAAAAATGCCTTAAAAACCTTACTTCCAGAACGCTTGGCCGAATTTTTTGTACAAGGATTTCCTGAAAAAGTTAAACAGCTGACTGAAAAAGAACGAGAGCAACTTCTCCAGTCTATCAAGGGACTTAAAATTCCTGTAATTGGTAAAATGTCTCTTGCTAAGTCATTTGTTACCAAGGGTGGCGTCAGTCTCAAGGAAATCAATCCTAAAACTCTAGAAAGTAAGCTGGTCCCTGGCCTCCACTTTGCGGGCGAGGTACTAGATATCAATGCCCACACAGGTGGCTTTAACATCACTTCTGCCCTCTGTACTGGCTGGGTGGCGGGATCAAACCCAATCTAAATATACATTACTAAATGGAACAATCCGCCCCAAAAGAAAGGAAGTCCTTTGGAACATATTATCTTGCTAAGGGGAGTGACTCCTAATGGAAAAAATGCTATCCCTAAAATGTCTTATCTAGTAGATATCTTGACAGAAGCTGGTTTTCAACAAGTTCGAACCTATATTCAAAGTGGAAATATCATTCTTGAAAGTAACTTAGCCTTAGAAAAAATACGAGAACAGGTTCATACTCTAATAAAGAAAAAGATTGGAGCCGATCTCAAAATAATAATTAAGAATAAGGATATTTTTAAAAAAATTGTCCAAGAAAACCCTTTTGGAGAACACTATCTTTATGACCGTATACACGTGATTTTTTATCAAGAATCTATTCAAAGCCTCCCTTTAGACAAATTGAAAATTGATTACGGTGAAGAAGAAATTTGTATTGGTAACCACTGCCTTTACCTCTATCTCCCTAGAACTGCTAAACAAAAGAAACTCCATACCAACTATCTTGAAAAGCTTTTTAATGTAGATTTGACCATGCGAAAACTAAATGTGGTAGAAAAATTATTAAGCAAATAGTGCTTGAATTTAGTAAAAATCGGAAGAATGCTCCTCCGATTTTATTTTGTCTGAGTTTGGACATAATAGGCAATCACATCTGATGTGTACTGGGCTGTTCCAGGTCCAAATTTGTCAATGTTTTCCTTAAATTCTGGGTTGTAGACGTAGCCTTTACCGATATAACCAAATACCTCAATAGAGCAGTCAAATCCATAAGTACGGATGGCTTGCAAGAGTTTAGCGGCTTCTTCTTGATTTTCGGTTGCTGTTACAGGTAGACCAGCTTGAAGATTTTGTGACAAGGCTCGAAAGACTTGATTGAAGGCAGCCGTAGCTTCGTCTTCGTGACCTTTTTGGCGCTCCAGCGCTTGGTCCATGACTTCTTGTCCATATTTCTCTACCGCCTCTTGGTGGTATTTTTGATGGTCTTGGTAGTTAAATCCAGCAAATTTCTCTTGAATGCTCATTTCTCTTTCTCCTTTTTGTTCTTGAATGGTTTTTTGCAAGGTTGAAATCAAGGTATCCAGATGTTCCCTTTCTCGAGTCAAATAGTCCAACTGCCTGGTCAAATGAGGCAATAAATCTTCTCTTTCTTCCTTTAATAGCTCTGCTATTTTTTCTAAAGAAAAACCTAGATATTTGTAATAAAGAATAACCTGAAGGCGTTCCAAATCCTCCTGACTATAGGTTCGATAGCCATTTTCCGACTTTAAAGGAACCAAAAGTCCTATCTTATCGTAGTGGTGTAGGGTCTTGACAGAGACGCCCGAAAGCTGCGCAGCTTCTTTTATATGGTACATGATTTCCTCCTTATACTCAATGAAAATCAAAGAGCAAACTAGGAAGCTAGCCGCAGGCTGTACTTGAGTACGGTAAGGCGACGCTGACGCGGTTTGAATTTGATTTTCGAAGAGTATTACATTGATAGTATAACCCCTCCCCCTAGGTCAGAGTCAAGCGTTTTTGCGAAATTTTTTACTTTATCATAACGTGAAAATGGTTTTCTTGACAGACCTTAGAAAACATGATAGGATAGTCAAGTCTATCAATCAAAAGAAAGGCTCATTTTGAGTACTGATGAGGCTATTTGCCAAGGGCAGTAGCTTTTTCTTTTGTAATACTAATTTTAGGAGTTTAACTATGTCTGAAAAATCGCAATGGGGTTCTAAACTAGGCTTTATTCTAGCATCTGCTGGTTCAGCTATCGGACTTGGAGCCGTTTGGAAATTTCCCTATATGACTGCTGCTAATGGCGGTGGAGGCTTTTTACTAGTCTTTCTTATTTCTACCATTTTAATCGGTTTCCCGCTCCTGCTTGCTGAATTTGCCCTTGGCCGTAGTGCTGGTGTTTCAGCAATCAAAACCTTTGGAAAACTCGGCAAGAATAGTAAGTACAACTTTATCGGTTGGATTGGTGCCTTTGCCCTCTTTATCCTCTTATCTTTCTACAGTGTTATTGGGGGATGGATTCTGGTTTATCTAGGCATTGAGTTTGGAAAATTGTTCCAAATTGGTGGAACGGGGGATTATGCTCAGTTATTTACTTCAATCATTTCAAATCCAGCCATTGCCCTAGGAGCTCAAGCAGCCTTTATCCTATTGAATATCTTCATTGTATCACGTGGGGTTCAAAAAGGGATTGAAAGAGCTTCGAAAGTCATGATGCCCCTGCTCTTTATCATCTTTGTCGTCATCATCGGTCGTTCTCTCAGTTTGCCAAATGCCATGGAAGGGGTTCTTTACTTCCTAAAACCAGACTTCTCTAAGCTGACCAGTGCTGGTCTCCTATATGCTCTGGGACAATCTTTCTTTGCCCTCTCACTAGGGGTTACAGCCATGCTGACCTATGCTTCTTACTTGGATAAGAAAACCAATCTGGTTCAGTCAGGGATTTCCATCGTAGCCATGAATATCTCGGTATCCATCATGGCAGGTCTAGCCATTTTCCCAGCCATGTCAGCCTTCAATATCCAGTCTGAAGGGGGACCAAGCTTGCTATTTATCGTCTTGCCTCAGCTCTTTGACAAGATGCCTTTTGGAACCATTTTCTACATCCTCTTCCTCCTGCTCTTCCTCTTTGCGACGGTCACTTCTTCCGTTGTTATGCTGGAAATCAATGTGGGTAATATCACCAATCAGGACAACAGTAAGCGTGCTAAATGGAGTGCTATTTTAGGAATCTTGACCTTTGTCTTTGGAATTCCTTCAGCCCTATCTTACGGTGTTATGGCGGATGTTCATATCTTTGGGAAGACCTTCTTTGATGCTATGGACTTCTTGGTTTCTAATCTCCTCATGCCATTTGGTGCTCTCTGCCTTTCACTTTTTACAGGCTACATCTTTAAGAAGGCTCTTGCTATGGAGGAACTGCATCTTGATGAAACAGCATGGAAACAGGGACTGTTCCAAGTCTGGCTCTTCCTTCTTCGCTTTATCATTCCAATCATCATCATTGTGGTCTTTATCGCCCAATTTATGTAATCAAAAAGGACTTGAGTAATGAACTCAGGCCCTTTCTTTTTTATGGATGGCTAACAATCAATTCCAAACCTTGCCCTTCCAAAGTCCAAGATTCAACATCACTTGGTAGGATAAAGTTGCTGCCTTTTTGGATTGGATAGTTTTTCCCGTCAACAGTTAGTTGACCTTGACCAGCCAAGACGCTGAACAAACTGTAGTCGGCTGTCTTTTCAAAGTCAACTTTTCCAGTGATTTCCCACTTGTAAACTGCGAAGAAATCATTGGATACAAGGAGAGTGGAACGTAAATCATCTGCTTTGATAGTTACAGGACGGCTATTGGCAGGCTCGCCAATATTCAAGACATCGATAGATTTTTCAAGGTGAAGTTCACGCAAGTTGCCATTATCATCCTTACGGTCAAAGTCATAGACACGGTAAGTGGTATCGCTAGATTGCTGAGTTTCAAGAATCAAAATTCCTGCTCCGATAGCGTGCATGGTGCCACTTGGTACATAGAAGAAATCTCCAGCCTTTACAGGAACTTTTGTCAACAAGGCATCCCAGTTCTTGTCCTCGATTTGCTGGCGGAGTTCTTCTTTTGACTTGGCATTGTGACCATAGATAATTTCTGAACCTTCATCCGCTGCGATAATGTACCAGCATTCTGTTTTTCCAAGTTCACCTTCATGCTCTAGTCCATAGGCATCGTCTGGGTGAACTTGGACACTGAGCCAGTCGTTGGCATCCAGAATCTTAGTCAAAAGTGGAAATACAGGTTCTGGACGATTGCCAAACAATTCACGGTGCTCTGCATATAAAGTAGCAAGATCTGTTCCCTGGTAGCGTCCATTGGCAACTTTAGAGACTCCATTTGGATGGGCTGAGATGGCCCAATATTCTCCGATTTTTTCACTTGGGATGTCGTAACCAAACTCATCACGTAGCTTGGTTCCACCCCAGATTTTTTCTTGCATAACTGATTGTAAAAATAATGGTTCTGACATGTCGATCTCCTGTCTGATTTTTCTCCCCTCATTATAGCAAAAAGCTCCATCTAATTGAACTCTTTTTCACATATTATAAAGTAGGGAGAAGATTTTATAAAAATAGTGAACAAATGTGCTCTACTCAATGCTTGCACCATTGCTGGCAATGACATCCTTGTACCAGTAGAAGGATTTCTTCTTGCTACGTTTGAGGCTTCCATGACCAGCATTATCTCGATCTACATAGATAAAGCCATAGCGCTTGTTCATTTCGCCTGTTCCAGCTGAAACCAGATCGATACAGCCCCAAGTCGTATAACCAAGCAAGTCAACGCCATCTTGGTAAATGGCATCTCGCATGGCCTTGATATGAGCCTCTAAGTAAGCAATCCGATAGTCATCTGCTACATGACCATTCTCATCCGGTGTATCCATAGCACCTAGACCGTTTTCCACGATGAACATTGGCTTTTGGTAACGATCCCAGATAGCATTGAGGGTGATACGAAGACCAAGTGGGTCAATCTGCCATCCCCATTCTGAGGATTCAAGATAAGGATTTTTGAGAGAGGCAAAGATATTTCCAGCAGTTAATTCTTTAACTTCTGGATCACCTGAGGCTACTAGACTTGCATAGTAAGAGAAGGAAACAAAGTCAACAGTATTGTCCTTCAACAACTCTAAATCTTCTGCAGTCATTTGAATCTCGATTCGCTCACGCTCCCACTGCTTCTTGGCGTAGTTTGGGTATTCCCCACGCGCTTGAACATCAATGAAGAAGTAACTCTTGCGGTCTTCCTCCATGGCTGCCCAGTAGTCTCTTGGATGGGCTGTGTTAGGATAGTATTGCCCTGCAGCCAACATACATCCCACCTTATTTTCTGGGTCAATTTCGTGGGCAATCTTTGTCGCAAGAGCTGAAGCTACCAACTCATAGTGTGCAGCCTGATATTTAACCAGTTCTTGATTTTCTCCTTCTTCAAAACAGAGCCCAGCTCCCATAAAGGGGGCATGGAGAATCATGTTGATTTCGTTGAAGGTAAGCCAATATTTGACCAAACCCTTATAGCGGGTAAAGAGTGTGCGACAAAGTTTTTCATAGAAGTCTAACATCCGACGATTGCGCCAACCACCGTACTCTGTAATCAAGTGCATAGGACAGTCGAAATGAGTGATAGTCACCAGAGGTTGGATACCATACTTGTGGCACTCCTTAAATAAATCCTCATAAAAGGCTAGACCAGCTTCATTTGGCACTGTTTCGTCGCCCTTAGGAAAAATCCGAGTCCAAGCAATGGATAGACGATAAGTCTTAAAGCCCATTTCCGCAAAAAGGGCAATATCTTCCTTGTAATGATGGTACATATCAATAGCTTGCTTGGCTGGGTAAAAATAGCCCTCCTCAAACGAAAACATCTTTTTCTGACCTGTGATAATGGCTTCACGATCTGGACCGATGGGGACGACATCCACATTCGCCAATCCACGACCTTCTAAATTATAAGCACCCTCACACTGGTTGGCAGCTGTCGCTCCGCCCCACAAGAAACCATCCGGAAAAGTCAGTTTTTCGGTCATAACTCTACTCACTTTCTTATTTGCTTGTTCATTTACTTATATTATAACTTATTCTGTAAACCTTTTCTTATAAAATACTGTGACATACTGATACTATTCTACTATTTAAGTTTATCAGATTGTTTTTTAAAAAATTATCCTCTAGAAAAAGTAAATAGCCTCCCCTGAAACAAAAAAGAAGACTGAAAACTAGTCTCCTCTGTTCCTTTTAAATCAAAGCTGTAATAACCGTCACTAGGCCAAAAATAATACCTGGTGCATTAGCTGCTGCAAGGGGGATATCTCTTTCTTTTTTGAAAAGACCGTAGTAAACCCAGAGACTACAGTTGATGGCAGCAACCAAGGGCTGGATGAAATTTCCTTTTTGACCAGCCAGATTGTTCATGATTTGTGGGAAGTAAGACACATACATCATAACAGACATAAAGGTCGCTACCCAACCTAAAATTTTCATTTGTTTTTCAGACATTTTCAAAACCTCTTTCATTTTTACTGAATCTTATTTTAAAATATTCTTTCAAAACAATCAAGTCTTTAAAACTTTTGTTATAAAGATATAAACTATCACAATCTTGTTATAAGAAAGAGGGAACAGAAAAAAGACCGAATTGCTCCGTTCTGTTTACTCAATCAAATATTAGAAAATGAATACTCCTTTTCAATGAATCGATTGATTGATGGTAAATAAGCCGTTAGAAATTATTGACAGTATCGAAATTTTCTAGTAAAATGAATTTTGTTAATACCTAAATGGTGTGTAGTTTTCTATCAACATAGTCAGGAGAAAAGGAACTTATGCTAAAAAAATTTAATGAATTGTCACTGAAAGATAAGGCTTATCTAATTGGCGGTTTGAGCTTATTAGTCATTGTGATCTCATTTGGTCTACTCAATCGTCAAACAGTAACTGTCAGTCTTGTCTTTACACAACTATCTGCTCCCTTGATTTTGGTGATTTTTACTTGTCTAGTAATCGGGATCATTGCTGGTAGTGCTATTGGTATTAGCTATCACCATAACAAGACTCAAGATCTGAGAAGCCGCATTGCTGAAGCAGAAGCGACTATCAATATAAAAGACAGGGAGCTTGTCCAGTACGAGGAACAGGTGCAACAATTAAAACAGGAAGCCAAACAATAAGTGTAGAAATCATAACCACCCGTGAAAACGGGTGGTTTTTTGTCTCGCACCTAACGGAGCGAGACGGACTGAAAGTCGCATAAATACAAAAAAGATCGAATTGCTCCGATCTTTTTAAGTTTCACTCCAAGAATGTTTAGATAAAAAATTTGATAATAGAATTACCTACTTCATACGATAAAAATCAATCACTAGACCAGCAGGCCCTTTAACTAATAAGGACTCTGTTCCCCAATCCGTTTCACAAAGACCGTGTAAAATCTCGACACCGATCTCTTTTAAACGTTGGTAATTCTGATTTAGATCCTCAATCTCAATATGAAGAATGATTCCTGACTGAAAATCTTCCAAAGGAATCAAATGATTTTGGGACAACATCAGACAGTGACTGCCAATCGTAAACTGAGCAAAACTGTCATCAACATAATCGGACTTTTTATCCAAAATACGCTCCAAGTCAGCACAGACTTGTGGAACATCTGAAACGATAATATCTAATTGATTTAAATTCATTTACTATACTCCATAAAAAGACCGGATTGCTCCGATCTTTTTAAGTTCCACGAAGGAATTATTTAATTGCGCGTGATTGCAAACCTTCTTCTTCCAAGAAGAGACGGAATGGTACGAGTTCTTCTGCTTCGTATTTTTCCTTGAAGGCTTTGATTGCTTCTTCTGAGTGAAGTTTTGGATCCAATTCAAGTACTTCTACTGGAAGTGGACGGTGTGGAGTGATGCGAGCATCGATCACAACAGTTTTACCTTCTTTGTTCAATTTAACAGCTTCTGCAACAACTGCATCGATGTCTTCTATACGGTCAACTGTAAATCCTACAGCACCTTGCGCTTCAGCGATTTTCGCATAGTCAGCATTAGGGAAGTCACAACCAAACAAGTGTTTGTTTGTGTCTTCGTATTTGTCCTTGATGAAGGCATATTTACCATTTGAGAAGACAACGTTGATAACTGGAAGGTCATATTGAACGTTTGTGATAACGTCTGGGTAGCACATGTTGAATGCACCGTCACCCATGATGTTCCATACTTGGCGATCTGGATTGTCTTTCTTAGCAGCGATACCACCAGGAAGGGCAATACCCATTGTCGCAAAGAGTGGAGATGTACGCCACATGTTCTTAGGTGTCATGTGAAGGTGACGAGTAGATGTTTGAGTAGTGTCACCTACGTCGATTGAGTAGATAGCGTCTTGATCAGCATGTTTGTTGATTGCATTGTAAACTTGATACAATTGCAATTCACCCTCAGTTTTACCTTCGATTTTGTTCATGTAATCACGCCAGTTTTGGTTGTTCTTAACGTTTGCACGCCACCATGGAGTAGATTCAACTGGGTTCACTTTGTCAAGGATAGCTTTAGCTGCTTGACCTGCATCACCAAGGATTGAAGCGTCTAGGGCATGACGTTTACCAAGTTTGTAAGGGTCGATATCCACTTGGATGAATTTTTCAGTATTCTTGAATGCTTGGTAAACTTCAGCAAATGGGAAGTTTGAACCAAGGAAAAGAACTGTGTCTGCTTCAAAGACCACTTCGTTGGCTGGTTTCCAACCAACACGGTAAGCAGAACCTGTCAAACCTTCATAGTTCCATTCAAAGGCTTCAAAGTTTTTACCAGTTGTGATGATTGGTGCTTTGATTTTACGTGACAATTCAGTAATCACTTCACCAGCTTTAACACCACCATAACCAGCATAGATAACTGGACGTTCAGCATTGTTCAAGATTTCAACAGCTTTGTCGATTTCAACTTCGTTCAAAGCAGGAGCGATAAATGAACGCTCGTATGAACCTGATCCATAGTATGAGTTTTCGTCAATTTCTTGGAAACCGAAGTTTACTGGGATTTCAACAACAGCTGGACCTTTTTTAGAAACTGCAGCACGGCAAGCTTCGTCAATTACTTTTGGCAATTGCTCAGCGTAAGCTACACGTTTGTTATATACAGCGATACCATTGTACATTGGGTTTTGGTTCAATTCTTGGAAAGCATCCATGTTGAGTTCGTTAACCGGACGTGATCCAAGGATTGCTAGGAATGGAGTGTTATCCATAGCTGCATCGTAAACACCGTTAATCAAGTGAGTCGCACCTGGACCACCTGAACCAACTGCAACCCCGATTGAGCCGCCGAATTTAGCTTGCATAACCGCTGCAAGAGCACCTGTTTCTTCGTGGCGAACTTGCAAGAAGCGGATGTCTTTGTCTTCAGCCAAAGCATCCATCAATGAGCTGAGTGTTCCTGATGGGATACCGTAGATAGTGTCTACGCCCCATGTTTTCAATACATTAAGCATTGCTGCAGATGCAGTAATTTTCCCTTGAGTCATAATGATAACTCTCCTTCAAATATTTTTAAATCTACTAAAAAAGGTTTCATATAGTTTTTGAAAACGTTTCAGTAAATTTTTACAATACTAATTTATCACATTTATTTTGACTTTACTAAGAATCTGCTCAGAAGTTTCTATTCTCTATTGCAGTACAGTTTGAAAATTTTTTTAGCTTCTGTTTTATAATACTCAATGAAAATCAAAGAGCAAACTTGGAAGCTAGCCACAGGTTGCTCAAAGCACAGCTTTGAGGTTGCAGATAAAGCTGACGTGATTTGAAGAGATTTTCAAAGAGTATAAAAAGCGAGCAAGCCCGCTTTTAATCTATTTTACTAAAGTTTAAGAGAAGGGAACTGGTCAGAACGGATACAGAACTAAAGGCCATGGCTAGACCTGCCAATTCTGGGTTGAGAGCCAGTCCAACACCTGAAAAGACTCCTGCTGCAATCGGAATTCCGGCGACATTGTAGATAAAGGCCCAGAAAAGGTTGAGCAGAATTCGATGAAAGGTTTTCTTACTCATGTCAAATGCACGAACCACTCCTAGGAGGTTATTAGTTGTCAACACCAAATCTGCTGACTCGATGGCAATATCTGTTCCAGCTCCCATAGCAATCCCCACATCTGCTACACTAAGGGCAGGAGCGTCATTGATACCGTCCCCAACAAAGGCTACTTTGCCAGCCGCTTGTAGTTTATGGATTTCATGAGCTTTTTCTTCTGGCAAGACACCTGCAATGACCTCTTCGATTCCGATTTGATCTGCAATAGCACGCGCCACACCAGCATTGTCTCCCGTCAGCATGACTGTTTTAAGACCTCGTTTTTTCAACTGACTGATGGCAAGCTTAGCATTTTCCTTAGGAATATCTTGCAGAGCAAGCAAGCCTTTGATTTCATTCTCAACAGCCAAGAACACAACTGTCTTAGCTTCTTTTTCCAGTTCTTCTAGTTTTTCTTGATAAGTGCTAGAAATGTTCATGCCATCCAGCATTTTAGCATTTCCAAGCAGAACTTGTTTTCCATTGATTTGCCCTGAGACACCTTTTCCGTGCAAGGCTTGGAAATTTTCAACAGTTTGAAGCTCAAGTCCAGCTTCACTCGCTCGTTTCACAACGGCTTCAGCCAGTGGGTGTTGAGAAGCTTCTTCCAAGGAAGCTGCCAATCCAAGCACTTCTACTTCGTCGCCGATGATATCTGTGACCACAGGTTTCCCTTCAGTCAAAGTTCCGGTCTTATCAAAGACAATGGTTTGGACTTTCTGGATTTCCTGTAGAACCGTTCCATTTTTGAGGAGAACTCCCATCTTGGCACTGCGACCTGTCCCCACCATAAGGGCTGTCGGTGTTGCAAGTCCCAATGCACAAGGGCAGGCAATAATCAGAACTGCTACTCCATAGAGAAGCGAAGACACAAAGCTCGCTCCAAGCACAACTACACTATCCCTGAGCAAGACGAACCAAACCCAAAAGGTCACAATCCCTAAAATGACAACTGCTGGGACAAAAATCCCTGAAATCTTATCCGTCAAGTCCTGAATCGGCGCACGACTGGTCTGAGCTTTCTTCACAAAATCCACAATCTGAGCCAAAACAGTCTCTGAACCAACTTTTTCTGCTCTAAAAACAAGTGTTCCACTATTATTGATGGTTGAACCAATGACGGTATCTCCAACTGTCTTGTCCACAGGCAGACTCTCACCTGTCACCATAGACTCATCAATACTAGAGATACCTTCTACTACGACACCATCAACCGCAATCTTTTCACCGGGACGCACTCGAATCAGGTCACCTACCTTGACTTGCTCCAAAGGGACTTGAACATAGTTATCCTCACGCAAGACTTCTGCAGTTTTAGCCTGCAAGTCAAGTAATTTCTCCACAGCTTGGGAAGTATTTTTCCGCATTTTCTCCTCAAAAACGGCTCCCATAAGAACGAAGAAGAAGATAAAGGCAGCACTTTCAAAGTAAACGGGGAGGCCAGCGAAGAGGGCAACTAAGCTATAGAAATAGGCCACTAGGGTTCCCAGAGCAACCAAGGTATCCATGTTGGCATTGTGCTTTTTAAAACTAGCCCAAGCACTTTGGATATAAGGACCACCTGCTACTAGCATAATCGGTGTTGTGGCTAAAAAGGTGCCCCAACGCATGACTTGGTGACTGATTCCTCCTGTCGACATCCCAATCATGAGGATTACAAGAGGCACAGTAAAGATACTAGTAATCCAAAAACGCTGTAAAAGTGATAGAGATTTTCGAGTCTTCTCAACAACTGTATAACTTCCCTTTTGCATCTTCATACCACAAGAAAATTCATGTTGACCTAATTCTTGAGGTGTAAAACGAATGACTTTCTCCTCATCTACGCCGATTGGTTCCAAGATGCCTTCTTCTTCAAACAGAATTTCCTTGTAACAGTTTGAAGGAGTTGCTCGATGAAAGGTAATCTCAGCTGGAATCCCTTTTTGCAGTTGAATGTGGGCTGGATGGTAGCCTTTGTCTGCCGTGATACGGATTTTTTGAACACCATTTTCAAGACTTGCTTTTACAATTTCAGTCATATCATTCTCCTATTCTACAATCATCTTACCGTGCATCATATTCATGCCACAAGAGAAACCATACTCTCCAGCCTGCTCAGGCGTGATTTCCACTACATACTCTTCCCCCATTGGCAGATCCGCATGTACACCAAAGTCTGGAAATACGATCTGATCCAAACATGGTGAAGGATCTTTGCGGTCAAAGACAATGCGGGCTGGCACTGATTTCTTGAGGATAATCAACTCAGGCGTATAGCCCCCCATGACCTCCACTCGAATCTCTTGGTAGCCCTTTTTTTGCTGGGCCTTTTGTCCAGATTTTTCAGGCTTTTTGAAAAACCAAAACAAGATAAACGCGATAAGGGCAATACAAATAATGGTTACAATACTATTTAACATGACGTCTCCTTTACATACAATTACATTTTACTTCTGTCACAGCGCTTGATTTCTTCTCAGAAATCACAGCTTCCAAGTCTTCCAAGTCAGTCTGAGTAAAATCACATTCAGCAATCAAATCAGCCAGTAAGTTCTTAATCCTACGGGAACAAACCTTGTCCTTGATATCTTGGACAAGCAAGTCTCGGCTTTGGTCTAGAGTTAAAAGCGCCGAATAAACAAAGAACTTGCCTTCTTTTTTCCTTGTCAGACACTCTTTCTCAACCAAACGAGCCAAAAGAGTTTGAATGGTTGACTTGGACCAGTCGAACCGCTCCGCCAAAACCCTTATCAAATCCGTACTAGTCTGCTCTCCTTGCATCCAAATAATCTTCATGACCTGCCATTCTGCATCTGAAATCTGCATAATCACACCTCCTAAATCTACATTTGTCAATTACAATTATCAGTATACCCTTATAATCTACATTTGTCAACTATGAAATTAAGCTTTTCTTTGAAAAATTGAATTTTAACCATTTGATAAAGGATTTGCAGTCAAATCTTACTATATAAACTATGAAAATATGCTATACTAAAGAAAAAAAGAAAACAACCACTAGGGGTGCGTAAAGCTGAGATTAACGACTGTTAGACCCTTTGACTCAATCTAGGTAATGCTAGCTGATGGAAGTGGAAATGATAATGGGGGCTAGCAGTCTTCTATTGCCTTTCTAAAACGGACCAGCTTGTTCTTAAGAATACAAACTTCAGTTGGTTGGGAGGTTTTAGATGACTTATTTACCCGTTGCTTTGACCATTGCAGGGACTGACCCTAGTGGTGGTGCTGGCATTATGGCTGATTTAAAGTCGTTCCAAGCTAGAGATGTCTATGGAATGGCCGTTGTGACCAGTCTTGTCGCTCAAAATACCAGAGGCGTTCAATTAATCGAGCACGTTTCTCCTCAAATGTTGAAAGCCCAATTGGAGAGTGTCTTTTCTGATATTCCACCTCAGGCTGTAAAAACTGGAATGTTGGCAACTACCGAAATTATGGAAATCATCCAGCCCTATCTTAAAAAGCTGGATTGTCCCTACGTCCTTGACCCTGTTATGGTCGCAACAAGCGGAGACACCCTGATTGATACCAGTGCCAGAACCTACCTAAAAACAAACCTGCTTCCACTTGCAACCATTATCACTCCCAATCTTCCTGAGGCAGAAGAGATTGTTGGTTTTTCAATCCATGATCCTGAAGACATGCAACGTGCTGGTCGCCTGATTTTAAAAGAATTTGGTCCTCAGTCTGTGGTCATCAAAGGTGGGCATCTCGAAGGTGGTGCTAAAGATTTCCTCTTTACCAAGGATGACCAATTTGTCTGGGAAAGCCCACGAATTCAAACCTGTCATACCCATGGTACTGGGTGTACCTTTGCCGCTGTGATTACGGCTGAACTAGCCAAGGGCAAAAGTCTTTACCAGGCAGTCGATAAGGCCAAGGCCTTTATCACGAAAGCCATCCAAGACGCCCCTCAACTCGGTCATGGTTCTGGCCCAGTCAACCATACAAGTTTTAAAGATTAAAAAAACTCTCTAGTTCCCACTTTAAGGGAATTAGAGAGTTTTTATACTCTTCAAACTACGTCAGCTTTATCTACAACCTCAAAGCTGTGCTTTGAGCAACCTGCGGCGAGCTTCCTAGTTTGCTCTTTGATTTTCAGTGAGTATTAATTAACAAATAATATCATCCAACTTTGTTAAAAAGGCTTGCGTTTTTGCCTCTATATCCTCTGCCTGCATCAAATCACGCACTACAGCTATACCAGCTATTCCAGTGCCAATAAGTTGGTCAATGTTCTCTGACGTCAAGCCTCCAATAGCAACTACTGGAATGTCGACCCTTTGGCAAATTGTCTTCAAGGTTGAAATCAGCGTGATAGGCGCATTTTCCTTGGTCGTGGTTGGGAAAATGGCTCCTGTCCCCAAGTAATCTGCTCCCCCTTCTTCTGCCTCGAGGGCTCTTTTTACCGTTTTAGCTGTTACACCGAGTATTTTTTCAGGGCCCAAGACTTGTCGGGCAACCGAAACTGGCAGTTCATCGTCTCCAATATGCAGACCAGCAGCATCAACCGCAAGACAGACATCCAAACGATCATCAATGATCAAGGGTACCTGATAGGCATCTGTTATTTCCTTGACTTGTTTTGCCAGTTGATAATATTGATTGGTTGTGAGATTTTTTTCTCGTAATTGGACTATGGTAACCCCTGAACGGCAAGCCGTCTCAATCTTTTCAAGAAAGCTTTCCAAGGAATCTTGGTAGCGGTTGGTTACCAGATACAGTCTAAGCGCCTCTCTATTCATAAATATCTCCTTTAATGGCATCTAGCCAGTTTTCATCTCTTTTGAGGAGCGAAAGCTGATTGAGTACTTGGTAGCGAAAATCTTCCAATCCCATTCCTTGAACAACTATTCTCTCAGCAGAGATATTGAGATAAGAGACTGCTAGACACGAAGCTTCAAAGGCAGTCTTTCCTTGGCTGAGAAAAACGGCTGTCAAGGCTCCAACCAAGTCTCCTGTCCCTGTTATCCAGTCTAATTCTGCACAGCCATTTTCCAGTACAGCGACCTGATTCTTCGAAACGATGAGGTCCTTGGGGCCTGTGACTAAGAATGACATACCTGGATAAAGCTGACACCAGTCTTTCAAGACTTGAAGTAAATCCTCAGTTTCTTGATCTTTAGCACTCGCATCGACCCCAACGCCGTGGTGTTTTAAGCCAACAAGACTTCGAATTTCCGACATGTTTCCTTTAAGGACCGTAGGGCTATAGTCTAAAAGGTCTTTAACTAAGCTCTTACGAATGGATGAAGCTGTTACGCCAACAGCATCTACTACCATTGGAAGAGAAACTTGAGCTGCATAAGAAGCTGCCATACGGATTGCTTTTTCCTTCTCAGCTGACAAATGCCCCAAATTGATGAAGAGTGCCTGGCTTTGCTTAGTAAAATCAAGAACCTCACGGGAATCATCTGCCATAACTGGTTTACATCCCAGAGCCAAAATCCCATTTGCCAGCATCTCACATGAAATCTCATTGGTAATACAGTGAATGAGGGAAGTCGTTTCCAGAGGAAAAGGATTTGTAAATGCCTGCATCAGTCTATCCTTTCACCAAAGAAATATCCCTGAACTTTTTTAAAGAATTCCTGCTTGATTAAAAATCGAAAGGCAATAAAGGAAATCGCTGTACCGATTAAGGTTGCTCCGAAAAATCGAGGAGTATAGATAAACCAGCTAAGCTTTGCAGCTGATCCTGTAAAGAGTACCATAACAGGATAGGAAACAATAGAACCAATAATACCTGTTCCCAAAATTTCTCCCAAGGCAGAAAAGTAAAATTTTCGACCATACTTATAAAAGAGACCTGCTAGAAGGGCTCCAAAAGTCGCTCCTGTGAGAGCTAAAGGCGGAATCCCTTGAGTCGTCATACGGATAAAGGCTGTCACTGTAGCCATAGCCAAGGCATAAACAGGTCCCATCATGATTCCTGCTAAAATATTGACTACACTGGACATCGGTGCCATTCCCTCAATCCGAAAGATAGGCGTAAGAACTACATCAAGGGCAATCATCATGGATAAAATGGTTAATTTGTGAACTTGTAATTGGTGCTTTCTCATGTTTCTATTCTTCTCCTATTTCCAAAGACTGTAAATCGCTCTTCCATGTCTGGTGTTGGTAGGCCATTCCCCAAAACTTAGCTTCCATATGAACACTGATGTGGAAGGCATCTAGCATTTTTTTCTTGTCTGTCTCATCACTTTCTCGATAGAGTTGATTGACCAGAGCCTCTTCCTCTCTGATCTGCTGCTCCAACTCATCCGTAATATAAGTTTCAATCCATTGTTGGTAGAGAGGATTTGGTGATGGTTTAAGATTAAGTGATTTGCCTATATCATGATATAGCCAAGGACAAGGCAACAAGCTCGCAAAAGCAATGCCCAAGTTTGGCTCTGCAAATTGACGATAAATGTGAGAGATATAATGATAGCAGGTTGGAGCGATTGGATGTTGCTCCATTTCCTGGTCGCTGATTTCCAATTCCTTGAAAAATTGTTGGCGGATAAATAACTCACCTTCCACTAGACTCTGAGCATTTTGTTTCAAGAGTCTTTTCATCTCTTGGTTTGAAGTCTTATCAGCCAAGAAGTGATAGGCTTCTGAGAAAGCCTTCAAATAGTAGGCATCCTGAATCAAGTAATAGCGAAAGATGGACGGGTCTAAATTTCCCTCTTGTAACTGTAAAACAAAGGGGTGATGAAAGGAAGCCTGCCAAGCTTCCTTGGATAATTCCATCGCAATATCTGTAAATTCCATAATAACTCCTTTATAAAAATAGACTGGTTTGAAGCAATAAAAAGAAAAGCAGGTAGATGAATATTGTCCTTTGAGGAATATAAAAAGTTCGATAGCGATTCTCCACCTGTGCATGTTCGTCATATCCATGCGCCGATAGAGCTCTCAGGTAAAGATGGCGCCATCTAAAGACCGTCATCAAAACCTTACTATAAATTAAGGGCGACCAAAAATGTAGTTCTTGACCGCGTAATAAGCAAGCTTCCTTGAGGGACTTGATTTCTTGCTGAATAAGGGGAAAGGAATTGAATACCACAATCAAGGCATAGGCCCAAGAGCGTGATAACCCCTTTTGAGCCAAGTACAAGAGAAGCTCTTTTAGGGAAATAGAGGAAACAAAGACAAGACCAATACAAACGGTCACAAAGGCCCTCGTTCCAAGTATGACTGACTGCGAAGCATCTCCGTGTAACTGAACTGCCCAGTAGTTGGCTAAAGATGGCAAAATGGCGAGCAGAATCATCCAAGCTAACATTTTAAATCGACGGTAATAAAGCATAAAGAGAATGCAAAATGCGACTACCGAAAGATTCAGAGCAATCGAAAGAATGAAAGATGTTTCCAGCGATAAAACCAGTAAGAAGAGACTTATAATCGGTGTCTGGGTTGCTACTTTGACCATACTACCTCACCTCCCCTTGAGCATTACTACTCTGAGATGTGAGTAGTTTGGTAATTATCACTTCTTTCACATGACTGAGACCTTGACTAGTCATCTCAACCCAATAATCAACCACAGAGATCAAGGGATCTAAACGATGGCTAATGATCAGAAAACTTCTTCCTTGGTTTCTGTCCTCCACAATCCACTGACAAAAATAATGGCAGGCTCTATCATCCAAACCTGCAAAAGGTTCATCTAGCAATATCACAGAAGCCTTACTAGTCAAGATGGTCAAGAGCTGAAGAATCTTTTGCTGACCACCACTTAATTGATAGGGGCTCTTATCGAGTGCCTGCTCCAAATCAAAATACCGTAAAGCTTGGAAAATTCGCTGATTTCTTTCAGAATCAGGTCCATCTAATTGAAGTTCCTCTCGCAGACTGACTCGGATAAACTGCTTCTCAGCCTCCTGAACAACACCCGTCAAGTCACGATACAGGCTCTTTTTCTTTTTGAGAACCGAACCCTTCCAAGTAATGCGCCCCTTATACTTTTGAAATTGAAGAATAGACCGAAAGAGGGTTGATTTCCCGACACCATTGTCACCCAAGATACAGGAAATTCCCTGGTAAAATGTAAAATTCACAATCGAAAAGAGGGAACGCTTATCCAGCTCACAAGACGTTCGATCCATATGGAACAGTTCCGGGCTAGAAGCAACCTCCTTTGAAGCAACCTGTGTCATCTCAGAGGTAGGGATTTGAAACACTTCCCTTAGTTGTCCATCTCTTAGCTCCACCATATGGTCGATATAGGCTTCATAATCAGATAAATCATGGTCGCACAGGATGACTGCCTTCCCATTAGAGGCTAACTCTTTTAGAATCTCCAATATCTCGATTCTGCTCTTGCGGTCAATGGAAGCGAAGGGCTCATCCAAGAGATAGACCCTAGGATTCATAGCAAAGAGAACAGCCAGTGCAGCCTTTTGCCTTTCCCCACCTGATAAGTGATGAATTGGACGGTGCAAAATCGCCTTGCAGCGACATTGCTGGACAACCTCTGCTATTTTAGAATCAATTTCCTGAACGGGATGGCCGATATTCTCTAGGGTAAAAATCAGCTCCTCAAACAAGTTCTCCATGGTAAATTGATGATTGGGATTTTGAAAGAGAATACCAACCGTCTGGACACGTTCGACGATAGAAAGCTGACTGACCTCGCTCCCATTTATCAGGACTTGACCGCTATAGGGAAGAGAACTGACTTGGGCAATCATTTGAAAGAGACTAGATTTTCCCGAACCACTGCTCCCAACTAACAAGGTAAAGGCTTGCGCATGAAAAGTAAAATCAAGCGGCTCAGAGAAGATTGGGGACTGAATCGCTCGTAGTTCCAGCCCCATCTATGCTTTTCCTCCAGTTGCAAACTGATGATAAAGTTTGACAATGGCACGAACCAAGATAGTACAGAAGAAAAAGACGGAAATAAAACGTACCACTAGTAAGGAAAGAATAAAAGGAAGGGAGAAGGCATAGTAACCTAACTTAATGTATTCATAGACAAAGCTAACAAGCGTAATCCCAATACTATTGGCAGTTAGAGAGAGCCAACTTTCATAGCGATTCTTGGTTACGATAAAACCAAGTTCACTTCCCAAACCTTGAACCAAGCCAGACAAAAGGGCACCTAGACCGAATTGGCTACCATAAAGGACTTCAGCAAGCGCAGCTAGCACTTCTCCAATCGTTGCGCTTCCCACTCTTGGAACAAAGATGGCCGCAATGGGCGCAGCCATACACCAGAGACCAAAGAGGATTTCATTGGCAAAGGCCTGCAAGCCAAGAGGGGCTAAAATCAGAGTGAGGACATCAAACAGATAGCCGGATCCTACAAAAACGCCACCAAAAAAGATAGACAAGAAAGCAAGTAAAATAACATCTTTTAACTGCCATTTTTTCAACATAAAAAACTCCTTTTTTAAAGAAAAGTGGGGTATTCAAGGTGAGCTACCGAAAGGCTTAACGTCCAGCCTATCCTCTTTTGATAAACAAAAAAACTCCAATTACAATCAAGAATTAGAGTTCAGCTTACAAGATTAGATAGTTCTTTTCGACATACGAAAAAAAAACCATTTCACATTTCCCTTCGCCAGTCTTAACTGTATCAGGTTCAATGGGTATCATCTCAGCCTAAAGCACCCCAAATGTCTTTATTATTTAATTATATAAATATTATAACAAACGATTTATTCTAGTTCAAGAAATTGAACTGGGAAATACAGACTTGCACTCACAAAGACAGCAGATCTTTCTTTGGTTAGATCCATACCTATTGTTCACTCATTTCTCGAACAGTTTTTTCTATATTTTTTGCATATGATATTGCTGAAATTATTGAAACGCCGTCAACATTGGTCTTCATAATGTCTTTAATATGTTTCGTCTGTATCCCACCAATTGCAACTAAGGGCAGTTGTGGCAATAGTTTTCTCATCAATTTAAGACCTTCATAACCTATAGCACCACCAGCATCATCCTTTGACTGGGTATCAAATACAGGACCAACACCAACATAATCTACATATTCAACTTTTGATTGTTGAAATTCTTCCTCGTTTTTTATAGAAAGACCAATTATTTTTTCTGGCATCAATTTTCTAATTTCATCAACTCCAAGGTCATCTTGTCCTACATGTACGCCATCAGCGTCAATTTCCATCGCCAAATCTATATCATCATTAACGATAAATGGAACATTGTATTTTTTACAAAGATTCTGTAGTTTAATTGCTAATTCGACTTTTTCTTTACCTTCTAAGGATCCCTCACCTTTTTCACGGAATTGAAATAAGGTTATCCCACCTTTTAAGGCTTCCTCAACGACTGTATATAGATCTTTTCCTTGGCAAGTAGTCGTTCCACAAATAAAATATAGTTTTAATAATTCCTTATGAAACATTTTACTTCACTCTTTTGAATTCCTTTACATCTTCATCTGTAATCTCATATAAGGCATTTATAAATTCCACTTTGAATGTTCCAGGAAGATGTCCATTTGGACGTTTTTCTGCCATTTCTCCAGCGATATTATAAACCAACATTGCTGTTTCTAATGATTTCAATTCTTGACCTTTTTCTAGTCCGATAAAGCTTGCTACTACAGCACCTAACAAGCATCCTGTCCCAATAACTTTTGGCATCATGGCACTACCATTATGAATCGTTACCACTTCTCCATTTACCGCAATAGCATCCACTTCACCTGTTACTACTATTGGAATATTGAACTTCTCATTTGCTGCTAGAGCAATTTCGTCAATATTATCTACGCCTGCACTATCTACTCCTTTAGATGCCACATTTATTCCTACTAAAGAGGCAATCTCTCCAGCATTTCCTCTAATCGCTGCTAGTTTGTAATTGTTAATTAGATCATCTGCTACTTTTTTTCTATATTCTCCTGCTCCACAGGCTACAGGATCTAAAACTGCTGGGACATTATATTTCTCTGCAATTTTCAGAGCAGCTTGGTATAATTTCCAATTTTCATCTGTCAATGTGCCTATGTTTATTAATAAACCTCCAGCATACTTTAACAAATCCTCTAAATCTGCAGGAAACTCACTCATGGCTGGTGACGCACCCAGTGCTACTAATCCATTTGCTGTGAAATTTTTTACTACATCATTGGTTATGCAAATGACCAAAGGTGCTTTTTCTTTTAATAATTTTAAACTTGTCATATTGAAATCCTTCCTTTTCACTTTATACGATCTACTGATTTCGATTTATCTCTATCTTTCGTTAAGAAATTTTTTTTACATTGAATGATTTATGCTCAATGAAAATCAAAGAGCAAACTAGGAATCTAGCCTCAGGTTGCTCAAAGCACTGCTTTGAGGTTGTAGATAGAACTGACGAAGTCAGTCACATATATAATCTAAGGTGAAGCTGACGTGGTTTGAAGAGATTTTCGAAGAGAACTACCTCATCAAATTTGTAAATATCCTAAACCTTCTCTAAGCGTCATAACCAATATCAAAAAAGGCTAATTCTAAAGCGACTGCTTGGTTCCAGCGTTGCTGAAGTTCTGTCAAATCTTCTCGACTTTTCCCGACACGATTGAGTTCGTCAACCAGAAATTGAACCCACTCTGCAAAGAAAGGACCTCTGTGGAGATTGATCCATTCCGAATGAATATAGGTTTCAGGTAGAGCTAAATCTTTAGAACCCCAGTCTAAATAGAGACCTTCTGCAATGACCAGCATGACTAAAAGATGGGCATAGTCTGATGATGATACAGCAGAATACATAAGCTCCTGAAAGGCTTTTGTTACAGGATGCAAGGTCACTTCCAGATAGTCATTCTCAGATACTTTTAACTCTTTGAAAGCCTTTTGAAAATAACCGTCTTCATCTGCTTCAAGAAAGCCTAGTTGCTTGGCAAAACGAAGCTTGGATTCAAGCTGGTCTGCGTGGGCTACACAAGCACCCAGCATGGATAAGAAGGCATCAAAGAAGTGATAATCTTGAATTAGGTAGTCTTTTAAGACCTTATTCTCAATTGTCCCCGCAAAAAGTTCCTTAACAAAACGATGATTGAATGCAGCCTGCCAATCATCTTGACTCCTTTTTAATAATTCTCCAACAATCAAACCTGGCTCAAATGCATAGTCTTGTGTTTCCATATTTACTTTTCCTCTCTTTACTCGTACGTAATCAACAAAACATCAAGAAAATCCTAGTTTTACTTGACCTTTTTAAAGAAAATCAAGGGCGTTCAAGAAGAGCTACCTAAATGCTTTGTATCACCTTCATCCAGTTTATATAAATAAAAAAACTCCAATTACAATCAAGAATTAGAGTTGACTTACAAGATTAGATTGTTCATTTCGCCATACGAAAAAACGTTTCACATTTCCCTTCGCCAGTCTTAACTGTA
>NZ_KV794547.1:470327-525651 GCF_001808785.1 Streptococcus sp. HMSC077D04
AAAGCACCCCAAATGTCTTTATTATTTAATTACTGCACCAGTATAGCAAAAAATGAAAGCCCTAGCAAGATATTTGACTGAAAAATATATTTATATAGTTTTCAATGGTGATTTATTCTTCCTATACACTAAGAAAAACCTCCACATTCAGTGGAGGCAATCTCTTTTATCAATACAATTTTAAGTCACGTGGGTCAACTGGGAAGGTTGGGTTGTATGGGTTGTGACGAAGTTTGAAGTGTTTGACATCTTCAATAGTCTGAGTTCCAGACAACTGCATGACTGTCTTCAATTCCGCATTCAAGTGTTCAAAGACTTGACGCACACCAACACTACCGCCGAGAGCCAAGCCATAGATAACCGGGCGACCAATAGCTACTAAGTCTGCTCCTGAAGCCAAGGCTTTAAAGACGTGTTGACCACGACGAATACCTGAGTCAAAGACAATTGGTACGCGTTTGTCAACTGCTTCTGCTACTTCCTGAAGTGAATCAAAGGCAGCTGGTCCACCGTCGATTTGGCGGCCACCGTGGTTGGTTACCCAGATACCAGAGGCACCTGCAGCAAGGGAACGTTCAACGTCCTCACGGCATTGTGGACCCTTGACATAAACAGGAAGTCCTGAGTATTCAGCGATAAATTCTACATCACGTGGAGACAAGCGTTGTTTAGCTGATTTGTAAACAAAGTCCATTGATTTACCAGCACCTTCTGGCAGGTATTCTTCAACAATCGGCATGCCAACTGGGAAGACAAAACCATTGCGCTTGTCCACCTCACGATTACCTCCTACAGTCGCATCTGCTGTCAAGACAATCGCTTTATAACCTTCAGCCTTCACACGGTCCATGATGTGGCGATTGATTCCATCATCTTTACTAAAGTAGAATTGGAACCAATGAGGTGTCCCTTGAAGGGCTTCTGTAATTTCTGGAAGATCAACAGTAGAGTAGGAACTGGTTGTATAGAGGGAACCAAACTCATGCACACCACGCGCAGTCGCCACTTCACCTTGTTCATTTGCCAATTTATGAGCTGCAACAGGCGCCATAATGATTGGTGAAGACAATTTTTCACCTGCAAATTCAATCTCTGTACTTGGATTTTCTACATTGCAAAGCGTATGCGGAACGATGAGTTTGTGGTTAAAGGCACGAATATTCTCACGCAAAGTGAAAGTATCTTCCGCCCCACTAGCGATATAGCCAAATGCTGCTTTAGGAATAACTTGTTGCGCCATTGGCTCCAAATCATAGGTATTGATGAAGTCTACATGACCTTCTGCATTGCTTGTTTTGTATGACATAAAATGCCCTCCTTGATAAGTAAGCGTTTACTTTGTATATTACAAAAATATCATAACTCTTTTTTCAAAACTTTTCAAATATTTTGTTTGGAAATTTCATACTTTCAATCATTTTACAAAGATAATTAAAAATGATAAACTTTCTTAAGTTATGGAAATTCAAATAATCTTTTCATTTTCTAGTATAAAAAAGAAATCAGGTAATCCTAGTGACTACCTGTTTTTCTATGTTTTAAGCATTTTGCCAATTTTCTTGGTCTTCTTTAAATCGTTTTAGGAGATCTAAGCCTTCTGGTGTGATGTAACCTTCTTCTTGAGCTAGGTGAATGAGTTCACTGTAGTTAGAAAGTGTTAACAGCTTAACACCAGCATCTGAGAAGTTCTTATCTGCTTTTGGCAATTGGTAGCTGAAAATCGCTACAACTCCAAGAACATCTGCTCCTTCTCGTTTAGCAGCTGCTACAGCTTCAAGAACAGAACCACCAGTTGAAATAAGGTCTTCAACCACTACCATTTTTTGACCTTGAGCTACGCGGCCTTCGATTTGGTTACCAGCTCCGTGGTCTTTTGGTTTGCTACGGATATAGGCAAAAGGCAAGTTCATCTTATCAGCAATGATAGCTCCGTGTGGAATCCCTGCTGTTGCAGTTCCTGCAATGACTTCTACCTCTGGAAAGGCTTCTTTAATAGCTTCCACAAAGCCATTTTCAATTAAGGTACGAGTTTCTGGATAGGCTAGTGTCACACGATTATCAGTGTAAATCGGTGACCTGATACCAGATGCCCAAGTGAAAGGCTCCTCTGGTTTGAGGTAAACTGCTTGAATTTTCAAGAGGTGGCTAGCGATATCTTTAGCAAGTGTCATGGTATTCTCCTTTTATTTTTCTAATCTAGTTCTTTAATTCCAGTCCTGTGTCCATTCATCCTTGATGGCATGATAAGCTGCAACAGGATTCTCAGCTTGGGTAATGGGACGTCCCACTACGATATAGTCACTACCGATTTGATAAGCATCCGCTGGCGTCATGACGCGTTTTTGATCTCCTACTGCAGCACCTGCAGGACGAATGCCCGGTGTCAGACAGATAAAATCTGGATTGGTGGCCTGCTTGATGAGTTGTACTTCCTTAGCCGAGCAAACGACACCATCCAAGCCTGCTTCAGCTGTCTTCTTGGCATAATGTATTACAGACTCTTGCAGGCTGGTTTGGATATTTTGAAAGTCCTGCATCTGAGTTTCTGACGTTGATGTAAGCTGCGTTACAGCTATCAATTTTGCTTGACTTCCAAGACCTTCACGCGCAGCCTTCATCATCTCTACACCGCCAGCCGCATGAACATTTGTCATATCCACACCAAGCTGAGACAGGACCTTCATAGCTGATTTGACTGTATTGGGAATGTCATGAAGTTTGAGATCCAAAAAGACACTATGACCTTGACCTTTCAAGTAGGACACAATCTCAGGACCCGTTGCGTAATAAAGCTCCATCCCTACCTTAAGATAAAGGCTTTCTTCTGCTGGAAAAAGAGCTAAGAATTCCTTGACCACCTCAAAACTAGGAAAATCAAGAGCAATAACTGGACGATGTTCTCGCATAGGTTTCTCCTTTTACCTTTGCTAGTGAGAGAGTCTGGCCACAAGAAGCCACGAAAAAAGGAACCTGCCAACAGCAAGGTTCCACGAAAAATGGGTAGTCTCCACCCTTTCACCGTCTAACCTTAGCTGCCTCTCTGGACTGCTTTAAAGGTTTTTTACTATTCTATTATTTCTACTAACACTTGTCAAGTAAAAACATGGCAACTAAAGAGCTATAGAAGAAAAGGTAAACCTAGCGACGCGATGAACGTCGGGTCGTTTGGTTTTGATTGCCCTCTTCCTCCAGCTTTTTCCTTTCCTCTTCTAGTTTATTCTGCTGTTCTTCCAGTCTTTTCTTCTCTTCCTCTTTTTGTTTCTTCTCAGCTTCCTTAGCCTCTTGTTTGGCTTTTTCCTCAGCCTCCATAATTAATTTATCCGCCACTGTGTAGCTGTAAATTCCAGCTTCCATGTCGACCACACTTGGTTCTGACAATTGAGGCTTAATCTTACTGTAATAAGGCAATTTCTTACTCATTTCAGAAAGGGGAACCAAAACTTCGTCCGAATCATTCATAGTCACTCGAATTAAATCTGATGTGACCTTGCTTGGGGCTAGTTCCACCTTTTGGATAGCAGATTTGAATTCGGGGCTAATTTGAGAAAGTTCTGAGGTAAAGGTCTTGATTTGTTCGCTGTCATTAAAGAAAACTGATATATAAGTTTCTGGCAGACTCACCAAACTCACAGAACTGGTCTCTAGCTGACCGCTTGAAAGGATTGGATAATGACTTTCTCCAGAAACATAGTAGGCCACAATATCATATTCCTTGACCTTGATTGTAAACTTGGTTGGAAATTGATAGACAAGCTGAGCTGATTCAACCCAATAGTTAGACTTGATCTGCTCTTCATATTTTGCCTTATCTAGCAGAAGGTTAATCGTATAATCCGAATCCTGAATGCCTGAAGCCTGTCGAATATCATCATCTGTAGTTTGCACTGTTCCCTCAACACGAATATCCTTCATGGTCGCATAGGGGCTGAGCAAATAAGCAGAGACAACCAATAAAAGTAAACTGAGAAACAAAACCGAGATAGCACGCCAGATATGAACTCCTGGAATTTTCGGTTTGACCGGTTTTTCCTTTACAGGTTTTTTCTCTACTTTTTTAGCCTGTTTATTCTGTTTCTTTGGCTCTTTGGATTTTGGTTCTTCTTTGACTACTTCTTTTTTGACGTCTTCTGACTCTTCTACTTTTTCTTTAGCATCTTCCTTAGCTGATTTTGGGTCTTTTGGATCAGATTCACTCTCTTGGTCCTCGGTTGCATCTGACTTTTCAGATTTGGAAGCCATTCGAGCTTGTCTTTCCTTTTCCTTCTCCTCAGCTAGGGCTGCTTCTTCCTCAGCCTTCTTTTTTAGATATTCTTGGTTTCGTTTCTGCCATTCTGATAACTCTTTAAATTCTTCGAGGATTTCTTTGCCCTCATTTTTCTTATCTTTTGACATTTACTTTCCTTATGATAAATCTTTTTTCAACAATTGATAAAAATCTGCTAGAGATTTCAATTCCTTTGAAGCCTTCATCTTGGCTTGATAGTCTTCCTTGTTACTTAGTAAGTGAGAAAGCTTCTCTTCCAAACTATCCAAGGTCAAATCGCTTTCTTGAAGCTCTTCTGCATAGCCTTTTTTTGCAAAGTAAGCTGCATTTTCAATCTGGTCACCACGACTAGCTTCACGACCAAGCGGCACAATGACATGTAATTTTGCCATGGCTAAGAGCTCAAAAATCGTATTGGCACCACCTCGTGTCACAACAATGTCAGCCAATTCCATCAAGGGTTGATAGAGATTGGTCACATAATCAACACGAAAAAGATTTTGACTCAACTCGTTCAGGCTAGAATCTCCAGTTAGATTGATAATATTGTAGCGTTCTGTCAGTTCTTTCTTATGGTCTGTCACCAATTGGTTAAAGACACGAGCACCAGCAGAACCACCGATAAACAATACAGTTGGTAATTGGGGATTAAAGTGGGTTTGAATATCCACCAATTCATCGGGTTCTGGATTTTTTTGATCTGAAACCTTGGTCACTGCTCCCACATGCTCGACCTTAGACAAACTTGAAGCTTGCTCAAAGGTTGAATACATCTTCGTCGCAAATTTATAAGCTATTTTATTGGCCAATCCCATAGACAGGTCAGATTCGTGAATAAAGACTGGCACTCCTGACACACGCGCAGCGATAACAGGCGGTACTGAGACAAAGCCTCCCTTTGAAAAAAGAGCCTGTGGACGAAGTCGTAACATGATAAAGAGAGATTGGACGATTCCCCAGCCAACTTTGAAGACGTCCAGCATATTTTGCCAAGAGAAATAGCGACGCAATTTTCCAGTCGCAATGGAGTGGAAAGTGACATCCAAGCCTGACTTGAGGATTTCTTGGTGTTCAATCCCACGCTTATCCCCGATATAGTGGACTTCCCAGCCATCTTCGATAAACTTGGGCATTAACAAAAGGTTGAGGGTCACGTGTCCAACCGTCCCCCCACCTGTAAAGACAATTTTTTTCATATTATTCCTTTAACTCCGCTACTGTGTCGATAAAGAGGTCGCCACGTACTTCAAAGTTAGCATACATATCCCAGCTAGCATTAGCAGGACTGAGAAGAACCACATCTCCTTGAGTCGCAAGTTCATAGGCCTTGCGAGTCGCATCTGCAATATCAGTCGCATCCACATAAGACACACCAGCCTTATCTGCTGCCCGTTTAACACGTTCTGCAGACTGACCAAGGATGACCATCTTCTTGAGTCCAGTAATATCTGGCACCAATTCGTCAAACTCATTGCCACGGTCCAAACCACCTGCAATCAAAATGACCTTGCTGTTGTCAAATCCTGACAAGGCTTTTTGAGTAGCCAAGATATTGGTTGACTTGCTATCATTATAGAATTTGACACCCTTGATTTCATCCACAAATTGGAGACGGTGTTTGACACCTCCAAAGGCTGAAAGAGTTTCTTTAATGGTTTGGTTATCCACACCACGAAGCTTGGCTACAGCAATAGTCGCAAGGGCATTTTCCACATTGTGGCTACCTGGAACTCCGATTTCATTCGCTGCCATGACCACTTCACCACGGAAGTAGAGTTGACCATCTTCCAGATAAGCTCCA
This sequence comes from Streptococcus sp. HMSC077D04, assembly GCF_001808785.1. Lineage (GTDB taxonomy): Bacteria > Bacillota > Bacilli > Lactobacillales > Streptococcaceae > Streptococcus > Streptococcus mitis_BX. The sequence goes on from NZ_KV794547.1 coordinate 476,393, forward strand.
TCAACCTTTTCAAGTGTTGAGAATGGTACAACTGTAGCTTGTGTTTTAGTAGCTAATTCTTTTGCCAAGTCTTGGTTAAAGTTCAAGACAAGGAAATCAGCCGCTGTCATCTTGTTCTGGATATTCCACTTGGCTGCTACATATTCCTCAAATGACCCATGGTAGTCAATATGAGTTGGCATGAGGTTGGTAATAACCGCAATCTCTGGATGGAATTCTTGAACGCCCATGAGTTGGAAAGAAGAAAGTTCCATAACAAGCGTGTCCTTGTCTGACGCAGTTTGGGCCACTTGACTAGCTGGATAGCCGATATTTCCTGATAAAAGACCATGTTGTCCAGCAGCAGTCAAAACTTCCCCGATCATCGTCGTTGTGGTTGTTTTTCCATTTGAACCAGTAATACCAACAATCGGTGCTTCTGAAATCAAGTAAGCCAATTCCACCTCGGTCAAGACTGGAATTCCCTTCGCCAAAGCCTTTTCAATCATAGGATTACTGTATGGGATACCTGGATTTTTCACCATAAGGGCGAACTCTTCATCCAAGAGTTCCAAAGGATGACCGCCTGTGATAACCTTGATCCCTTCTTCCAGCAAACTTTGGGCAGCTGGATTATCCTCAAAAGGTTTCCCGTCATTTACTGTCACAATAGCACCTAGTTTGTCCAACAAACGAGCTGCGGATTCACCAGACTTGGCCAAACCTAAAACAAGGACTTTCTTATTTTTAAATTGATCTATTACTTTCATGTCTCGAACTCCATTTCTACTCTTACTATTTTACCATTTTTATGGAAATAATTCTAAATGAAAATGCTCAGATTGGGCATTCTAACAAGCAAAAAGAGAGCCAAAACTCTCTTTTTATCTTCTTTTACTTTTACTGACCGACATGAGGGTAATATCTCGCAAGCTAAAGTATGCTAGGAAAAGCATGGCGATTGTGATAAAGAATTCTGTCGGTAGCTGAAAGATTTGCAGAACTGACAACATGAGCAAAATCAAAAGTGCTACGAAAGCAAAGACGACAAGGACGATGTTAACTGTCCCTTTAATGCTTTCTGGTGTCGCAAATACATAGAGTAGTAATAAGAGGATTCCTATGATTAAATAAACCATCTTTATCTCTTTCTAGCTCTTATTCAGCTGATTTTTTCTTCTTGTTAGCTTTCTCACGCTCTGCCTTGTTAAGGATTTGTTTACGCAAACGGATAGACTCAGGAGTTACTTCCATGTACTCATCATCATTCAAGAACTCAAGAGACTCTTCAAGGGTCAAGATACGAGGTGTCTTGATAACAGCTGTTTGGTCCTTAGTAGCTGAACGAACGTTAGTCATTTGTTTTGCCTTAGTGATGTTAACGGTCAAGTCGTTTTCACGAGAGTTTTCACCGATGATCATTCCTTCATAAACCTCAGTACCTGGGTTGACAAAGATTGTACCACGTTCTTCGATAGACATGATTGAGTAAGTTGTAGCCTTACCAGCATCGATAGAAACAAGGGCACCACGGTGACGACCACCAATTTCACCTGGAATCAATGGCAAGTATTGGTCAAAGGTATGGTTCATGATACCGTAACCACGAGTCATTGACAAGAACTCAGTTGAGTATCCAATCAAACCACGCGCTGGAACAAGGAAGACCAAACGAGTTTGACCATTACCAGTTGAAATCATATCCAACATTTCACCCTTACGTTCAGAAAGACTTTGGATAACAGATCCTTGGTATTCTTCTGGAGTGTCGATTTGGACACGTTCAAATGGCTCACATTTAACCCCATCGATTTCTTTTACGATAACTTCTGGACGAGATACTTGAAGTTCATATCCCTCACGACGCATTGTTTCGATAAGGATTGACAAGTGCAATTCTCCACGTCCTGAAACTGTCCATTTATCTGGTGAATCCGTTGGGTCAACACGAAGGGAAACGTCTGTTTGCAATTCTGCCTGCAAGCGTTCTTCCACCTTACGAGAAGTTACCCATTTACCTTCTTTACCAGCAAATGGTGAGTTGTTGACCAAGAAAGTCATTTGAAGAGTTGGCTCATCGATGTGTAGGATTGGAAGAGCTTCAACTGCGTCTGTAGGAGTAATGGTTTCACCGACAAAGATATCTTCCATACCTGAAACGGCAATCAAGTCACCTGCTTTTGCTTCTTGGATTTCACGACGTTCCAAACCAAAGAAACCGAAGAGTTTTGTAACACGGAAGTTTTTAGTTGTGCCATCAAGTTTAGAAAGGGTAACTTGGTCCCCAACCTTAACAGTACCACGGAAGACACGACCGATACCGATACGTCCAACAAAGTCGTTGTAGTCCAAAAGTGATACTTGGAACTGTAAAGGCTCATCTGAGTTATCTACTGGAGCTGGGATGTGGTCGATAATCGTGTCAAAGATTGGTGCCATAGTCGCTTCTTGGTCAGCTGGATCATCTGACAATGAAGAAGTTCCGTTGATCGCTGAAGCATATACCACTGGGAAGTCAAGCTGGTCGTCATCTGCACCAAGCTCGATGAAAAGTTCCAAGACTTCGTCCACTACTTCTGCTGGACGAGCTGATGGCTTATCGATTTTGTTAACAACCACGATTGGGACAAGGTCTTGTTCCAAAGCTTTTTTCAATACGAAACGAGTCTGTGGCATGGTTCCTTCGTAGGCATCTACGACCAAGACAACACCGTCAACCATTTTCATGATACGCTCAACTTCTCCACCGAAGTCCGCGTGTCCTGGTGTGTCCATGATGTTGATACGAGTTCCGTTATAGGCAACGGCTGTATTTTTAGCAAGAATGGTAATTCCACGCTCTTTTTCGATATCGTTTGAGTCCATAGCACGCTCAGCCAATTCAGTACGCGCATCAAGCGTTTCTGATTGTTTCAATAATTCGTCAACAAGGGTTGTTTTACCGTGGTCAACGTGGGCGATAATCGCAATGTTACGGATATCTTCTCTTAATTTTGTCATGATTTCCTCTATAATATTCAAAATTTATTTTCTAACTGAACGATTATACCATATTTTCAAGTAAATAACATAATTCAAGCAAGTGTAAATGTTTTCACTCCGCTTTTCTTTTCACGTCATTCCTTTTCAAAGCAAACAACTTATGATAAGATAGGCACAGTATGCGTTTAGATAATTTATTAGCCCAAGAAAAAATCAGCCGAAAGGTCATGAAACAAGCACTTCTCAAAGGGGAAATTCTAGTCGATGGTTGCCCAGCCTGTTCCTTAGCCCAAAATATCGATACAGGACTACAGGAACTTCTTTTTCAGGGCCAAATCATTCAAGGCTATGAGCACACCTATCTGATGCTTCATAAACCTGCTGGTGTCGTGACAGCCAATAAAGACAAGGAACTCCAAACCGTCATGGATCTCCTTTCACCTGACATCCAGTCTGACAAGCTCTATGCCGTCGGCCGACTGGACCGAGATACGACAGGACTCCTCCTCTTGACCGATAACGGCCCTTTGGGATTTCAGCTCCTCCATCCCCAATATCATGTCGATAAGACTTATCAAGTTGAGGTTAATGGACTTCTAACACCTGACCATATCCAAGCCTTTCAAAAGGGAATTGTCTTTTTAGATGGCACTGTCTGTAAAGCTGCAAGACTAGAGATTCTATCTGCAAGTCCTTCCCACAGCCAAGCCTCTATCACCATTTCAGAAGGAAAATTTCATCAGGTTAAAAAAATGTTCCTCTCAGTTGGTGTCAAGGTTGTCTCTCTCAAACGAGTTCAGTTCGGTGACTTTACATTAGACCCAGAACTAGCAGAAGGGCAATTCCGTCCCTTGAATCCAGAGGAATTGGAAATCATTAAAAACTATTTAGAAAAAAGTGGATAAAAGAAAAAAGCTTTATTTTTAAAGCTTTTTTAATCTTCTTTAACTCATGTGTAAGATAATTCCAACAATCCAGTTAAGAGCAGAAAGAACAATACCTACTACAGCCACAATTCTTTCTGTTTTATAATCAAGTCCAGATTCTTTTTGAAGTTCGTTAGCATACAAAATACCAGCGATACCTAAAAGAATACCTCCCAAAGCAAATAATAAACTCATAACAATAGACAGAATACCCACCAAAAGTGGATTTTTTTTCTTTTCTTCTTTTTCTAAAAACTCCTTAAACTAAACACAAATGAATAATACCATAAAAATCGGCTTTATCAATTGGGTGAAAAATGTTAACACTATGTTATCCGGTTCTTGAACCGAGAAGAGTGGATAAAACAAAAAAGCTTTTAAAAATAAAGCTTTTTTTGTTAGAATCCTGATTAGTGCATCATTAAGAGGAGTCCTGCAACCCAGTTAATTACAGAAACTACAATCCCTACGATATTAAGAATTCGTTCTGTTTTATAGTCTAATTCAGATTCTTTTTGATGTGAATTAGCCAAGACTAGACCAATGATCCCCAAAACGAGACCTACGATTGGAGATAGCAAACCAAGAACGATAGATAGGATACCTAAAACAAGGGAAGATTTCTTCTTTTCTTTCATATTATGAAACTCCTAAAATTATTACCACTAAATTATATCAAAAGAAATAGGTTTTGTCTATATAATACTATAAGTTTTTTATCATATTAATTATAGCAACTTCTCAAAGAAACGTCCACTTGTCTACCCAAAGCGGAACTTAGTTTGAGAATTTAGCTTATGTTAATTAGTCTTCACTTTTCCATTCCAAGAATCCAATCCATAAGAAAGGATATAAATCTCAGAGAAACCTTGCTTTTTCAGATAAAGTGCTGCATTGGTCACTCGTTGTCCACGTTGATTTTCGTAAAGCAACACTGGTTTATCCTTACGAAGGGCTGCAAGACTAGTCTTCAACTGACTTGAAGGAATATTGCGTGCACCAAGTATATGTTTTCTGTGGAATTCAGCTGGGTCGCGCAAATCAATCAATTGACCCGTACGAATCAAGGCTTCAAATTCCTCATTGTCCACGATTTTAGCCGCACGACGAATACGGAGATAGTTAAAGCCCATCCACGCCAACATTGCTAGTATTAGTGCCCACAAAATCCAAGTAACCATTAGTTCTTTTCTCCATTTTTCTCAATATAATCCAATTCTACCTTGTGCTCTCTGCGAAGAACTGCTTCTGCCTCTAGATAGTCTAATTTGTCCATCAACCCTGCATCGTAAATTCGAGAGAGCTCCAACTTCATCAGTTCAATATCATATAAGCGTTTTCCCATGTAAACAATAATACCAAATCGTTTGAGGAATTGCTGCACATCATAGAATGTTTTCATAAGACTCATTCTAGCAAAATTTTGTGTTTTTTTCAAGAAGAGACTCACACAATGCTCCTGATTTTCCTATCTTCTTTGGCGATTCTGACGCAAGTGTGGTACAATAAAAACATGAGAATTCAACAATTACATTATATTATCAAAATCGTCGAAACTGGCTCCATGAATGAGGCAGCCAAGCAACTCTTTATCACTCAACCGAGTCTTTCCAATGCTGTGAGAGATTTGGAAAATGAAATGGGTATTGAAATTTTTATCCGCAATCCCAAGGGTATCACCTTGACCCGTGATGGGATGGAGTTTCTCTCCTATGCCCGTCAGGTTGTCGAGCAAACCCAACTTCTGGAGGAACGTTATAAAAATCCTGTCGCCCACCGCGAACTCTTTAGCGTTTCGTCTCAACACTATGCCTTTGTAGTCAATGCCTTTGTCTCTCTGCTCAAGAAAAGTGATATGGAGAAATATGAGCTCTTTCTTCGTGAAACTCGGACTTGGGAGATTATCGATGACGTCAAGAACTTCCGTAGTGAGGTCGGTGTTCTCTTTTTGAACAGCTACAACCGTGATGTTTTAACCAAAATGCTGGATGACAACCACCTGCTAGCTCACCATCTCTTTACAGCTCAGCCTCATATCTTTGTCAGCAAGACTAATCCTCTGGCCAAGAAAGACAAGGTGAAACTGGAAGATTTAGAAAACTTCCCTTACCTCAGCTATGACCAAGGAACTCATAACTCCTTCTACTTTTCAGAAGAGATTCTCTCGCAGGAATACCACAAAAAATCTATCGTAGTCAGCGACCGTGCTACCCTCTTTAATCTCTTGATTGGTTTGGATGGTTATACCATTGCGACAGGGATTTTGAACAGCAACCTCAACGGAGACAATATCGTTTCTATCCCACTGGATATTGATGACCCAATTGAGCTGGTCTATATCCAGCATGAAAAAACCAGCCTATCTAAGATGGGCGAACGCTTTATAGACTATCTACTAGAAGAAGTTCAGTTTGATAGTTGAGAAATCAGCAAGATTTTATTATAATAAGCAAAAAAACAAAAGGAGTTTAATATGAAAAAGGTTTTACTTGCTAGTGCAGTTGCCTTATCTATTTTAGGATACACTCAAACAACTGCCCAAGCTCAAGAAAATAAAGCAGAGTCAGTACGAGAAAATGTAACAATTCCTCATTCAAGTACTTCAAAAATCGAAAACCAAGAAAAATCGAAAGAGAAGGTCGAAAAAACAGACAATTCTTCTAAAATTGATGATAAAGAAGAAAAAATAGAGAAAAAAATCCTGCTACAGAAGAGAAGAAGTCTGAAGTAAAAAAAGAAGAAAAAGTTGAAAAAGTCAAAGAAGGTTGGCAGGAAGAAAATAATAACTGGCGCTTTTACGAACACAACAAACCTGTTACTAACTGGAAAAAAATCCAAGGAAAGTGGTACTACTTCAATAAAGATGGCCATCGACTAAGCAATACAACCTTTGATGGTTATGTTTTCAATAAAGATGGAGTGATGGCTGAAAACGGTTGGAACTTTATCAATGGAAAATGGTACTTCGCTAATTCTTCTGGAAAAATTTCTCAGAATAAATGGGAGAAAATTGGTGGTGCTTGGTATTACTTTGACAAAGATGGAATCATGCTTAGTAATACAACTTTTGATAACTATTTACTGACCAAAAATGGAGCTATGGCCACAAACGGCTGGGCAAAAATCGACCAAAATTGGTATTATGCCACATCCTCTGGAAAAATCTCTCAGGACAAGTGGGAGAAAGTCAATGGTTCTTGGTACTACTTTGATAAAAAGGGAATCATGTTGAGCTCAACTACATTTAAGGGCTACCTATTTAATAACAGTGGTGCTATGGCTGAAAATAGCTGGGTAAAAATTAAAGATACCTGGTTCTATGCGAACGCATCTGGAAAATTTGTCCAAAACAAATGGGAAAAAATCAGCGGTTCTTGGTATTCTTTTGCTCAAGATGGAGCTATGTTAGCCGATAAATGGTCGGGAAGCTATTATCTAAAAACCAATGGAGCCATGGCTGATAATGAATGGATATTTGACAAAAATTATAATAGCTGGTTCTTTTTGAAGCGTGGTGGAATGTATGCATCAAAAGAATGGATTGGAGCTTACTATCTCAAAGCTGGTGGTTATATGGCTAAAAAAGAGTGGATTTACGACGACACTTATAAGGCTCGCTACTACTTAGATGATAATGGACATTATGTTTCCGGAACTTACAAAATTGACGGTAAAGACCATCTATTCCACAAAAATGGTCAATGGATTTCTGAGGTCTCAAAAGAAGTTGGTTTTGTAAAAGGCCAATACAGTAGAACCATCTTTTTAGATCCAGGACATGGTGGAAGAGACTCAGGTGCATACTATTACAATGTCGCTGAAAAAGACCTCAACATGCAGGTGTATCGTAAATTACGCAAAAAGTTAGAAGAACTTGGCTACAAAGTTCTTACTTCACGTGATAGTGATATTGATGTAGATTTTGTTACAGAGCGTTCTCGTATGGTTAACAAGACTAACTCTGATATCTTTATTAGTATTCACTTCAATGCGACTGGCAGCGCGTACTCTAGAGCTAGTGGAATTCAAACCTATTCCTATAGTGATGATCCCGATTATCCAAGTAAAATCAACCCATACTGGCATAACCATCCTGACCGTATGAGTGAGAGCAAGCGTCTTGCAGCCGCTATCCACTCTTCATTGTTAGCTGAAACTGGTGCTAAAGATGCTGGTTTATTGGAAAGAAGCTTTGCCGTTCTTCGAGAAACTGCTAAACCAGCCGTCCTCCTAGAGCTAGGTTATATAGATAATTTCGCTGAAAATCAACAGATTCGAGATAGCCACTATCAAGATAAGCTTGTAGCAGGTATCGTGAAAGGAATTCAAAAATATTACGCTGGTAAGTAAAAAAGGGTCTCGAGAAATCTCGAGGCCTTTTCTATTTGTCTTCTTTTGTATCTTTATCAGGAAAGAGGTATCCAATACCAATGCAAGCTAGTACGCCCGCTCCAATTACCAAGCCACTTGAAATTGGCAAAAGGTCTAAAATTGCATTTGCAATGATAAAAGCAATAATTAAACACATCAGACTAGCCTTGTAGTCTTTTTTCAAAAAATTCTCTAGAGTGAAAAAGAGGAACAAGCCTACCGGAATGAGTGACCAGAGGTTGACATCCAAACTTGGCCATCCAACAGAACCAAAATACACTACTGTCGCTGCTGCTACTAAAAATACAATCCCTAATAACTTTTTCATTTGTTTATCTCCAATTTCTTTTTTATGAACTTGAGTTATCTGATAGTGACGCCTCACGTCCCTTACAAAAATCATTATAGCAGAGGTCAGTTTCAAGAACAAGTTCTTTTGCCTATCTGGTCTCTATATCTGTCTAAGTGGTTGAATATAAAAACGGAGAGAACAACGATTGTCCTCTCCAGATGTTATCTTTTTTTCAATCCACTACAGTTGATAAAGAGCCAAAAAATATTACTCAAATTTTTTCCAACTAAGTTTATCTTCATCTAACACTGTAGATTGATTTAAAAGATTTTGTAAACTCTCCTCGGTATATTTTTCTCCTTGCTTATCCTTTATATTAGGAGTATCTGCCTTTTTATGAGTTACTGGGTCTTCACTATTAATTGTTAAAGATAATACTTCAACAATCCTAGTTCCATCAAGTGTGAATTTGTACTGACTAAGACCATGTAGAAATGCACCCCCTGAACCATATTCCCAAAAACTACCATCTGTCATTGGATATACATGAGAACGATAGCCTCTTCCTGGGAAATTATCGACTATCTTATCACCTTCCAAAGTAAAAATACCGAAAATTTCACGTTTCCAAACTAATTTTGTATCATTAGTTGATACAGAATTTTCATTTGTTGTTCGGACTTCACTAGCTATAACCAGCTCATTTACACCATTGTGGTCAAAATCATATAAAGAATAATAAAGATCTCTAGGTTTACCGCTAGATAATATTTCACCATTGACAAATTTTGATCCTTGTATATATTGACCAGCTTTAATCGTTTTTAAATATTCATCCAATACAGGTTGATAATCTTTTTCAGTTCCTTTAATTTCTTCTTTGCTTTTTAGTCCTGATACTGTTACTTCTACAACATTTTCCTCAAATGTTTTTCCTTTTGACTTTAACTCTTTTAAATAAGAATCTTTAACCTTAAATGTTAATTTATCACCGTTCTTCAGATTTTTGGGTTTATCTGTTTGTTTGAATTCTAGAACAGAATTTGGACTATCTAAAAATTTACCATGGCCATCGACTCCTGTAAATTGAATATTTGCTTCTTTTATTAAATCTTCCGCTGAAACCTTCTCATATTCCTTTAAATTTTCAACTTTAAAAGTTTTCTTCTCAGATTTTATAGGAACATTAGGATTTGTAACTGTCACTGCAATAGTTACTTCTTCTCCATTTTTTAGTCCATTTTGCTTATCGATATCAATATGTACACTCTCAAACATTGATTTAATAAGTGGCATTTTAGAAGCATATCGAGGATCTGATTCTATTTTCTTTTGTCCATCTGGATCAGTAGCGAATAGTTTTGCTTGGTCTTTATCAACACCAGCTTTTTCTAAAATAATCTGCATCATCCAAGATTGAAATTCTGTCTCATTAGATTCCTTTAGTTCACCATCTCCATCGTAACCAGAAAATTCAACAGTTAGTACGTTGAATACACTTTTTGGTTGAGACTGAAAATAAATATAACCACCTAAAGAAAACAAAACAAGTAATAATACAATAAAAATTCCTACAGACTTCTTCCGATTAGTTGATACAAATTTCTTAATTTTTTCTAAGAAAGATTGTTTCTTTATTGATTTACTCCTATCCGCACTTAAATTTTTTAAATAAATTGACAATTCTTCTGGTGTAGGTTTACGACCATTTTGCTCTTCAAATTGATTTATCCAATCTTTATTATTCATTCTTCTCTCCCAATTATTTTTCAATTAATGTTCTTAAACACTAATACCTAATCAAACAACCATAGATTGTCTGTTCTTAATTTACACAAAAATTTTGTCTTGCTTAACTCATAAAACAACCTCACTAATTTTAAAATCCTAAGTTGTCAAATTAAGTTAGTTTTTTTTCTTTTCCTTAGATTCTAGAGAAGTTTTGATTGCTTCGCGTTCAGCCTGTAGTTGAGCTAAATTCTTCTCCTCTTCCTCAAGTTTACTAGTATCTGGTTTAACACGATAATAAAAATTTTCTGGTTCCGTAAACATACTAGGACTTTGTCCAGCCACAAGTCTATCTTCAGCAGTATTTGATTGATCAGTATACTGTCCAGCGGACTTGACAATGCCTCTAGGTATTGCATATAGCACAGCTCCTCCTGCCATTAAACCTTTTGGCCATATACCAAAAGAAGCTGTATCAGATTTAGGACGTTCTTGACCTTTTGGGACTTTTAATTCATAAGTAGATTCAACTTTTTGACCATCTCTATAGCCAATTGCATATATTTCACTAGACTCATTAATAGAGTCATTAATAACAAATTCTTTACCCGAAGCTGTACGCCATGTACCTTTCAAACTAGATAAATCGTTATTTCTTAGTGCTTCAATATCCAGTTTCGGAACTGCAGTTTCTTCTTTTAGCTTGCTAACTACCTTCTCTGACTCAGAGACCTCGCTATCTAAACTGGTTAGCTGTTCCTTGAGTTTTTGAATCTCCTCTTCTTTCTTCTTCTCATTCTCAGACGCTTTCGAAGTATCTATCGCTTCTTTACTTGTGTTCTCTTTTTTAGCAACTGAAGAAATGGCTTCATTTGACTCTTTCTTTGCGTTAGGTGAGAATAAGAAGAGGCTTGCTAGGATTGCAACGACCAAGAGACTAATGGCAATGCCAATATAGACTTTTATTTTAAAAAACTTGCCCCTAATCTTAGATGGAGAAGTTCCTTTCACTACCTTCGATACAGTTGATTTCGGACCATTTTTCTCTTCAAAATGTTTCTTAGTCATAGTATTCCTCCCATTTTTCACTATATTTCACCTATATCTTAAACAAATTCGTAAGATTTGTCAGTATCCATGAATGGATGGATTTTCAAAAGAAAACCAATCAACTAACCCTTAAATATTGGCAGCAATAGAATCATCCATTAAACTCTATATCGAATTTATTAACATAAATTATACCATAATTTTTAAGAATTTTATATATTTTTATAGTCTAACTATGATAATGAAAAGGAGCTATCCTTTCATATTATTCACTTATATTATGTTTATAAAAAATCTAATAGGCATATTTACTTATCATATTTCATATAGCCTGTACTTCATCAAATAAATCTTGAGTTTTTACTACAATTGTAAAAGCACAGTTTTTAATATATAGTTCGATACTGTATTTTATGAAATTGGTAAAATCCAAAAAATCTTCCTATCTGTAATAAGAAGATTTTTTGTTATCTAAATGAAGTCCATTAATACATTCTAAAAGTGTATAATTATCAATGTAAACTTAAGAATTAAGTATTAAATAGTAATTGTCAACAAACTGTTTAACCATCACAGTATCTAATCTCAACACATAAACATTTTTTCTATAGATTTTGTCTTAATCTTGATCTTTTTTCTTCAATCCAAGAAGTGCTCCTACTATAAACAATATTCCAGCAATAAATGGTGTAAGAACTGCTCTAACTGTTCCGGTTTTTGGCAACCTGTCAGAATGGTTAGTATCCGACTTACTATCAATGTTAGTATGTTTATTAGCTATGTTCGCTTGTTTATTAAGATAGACTTCCTTCTTATTTTCAAAGTTTTTATCAAGAACTGTAGTTGTAACATCCTTAGTTGAATCAGATTTTTGTGAATGATTTTCTCTTTGTAAATCCTCCTTTTTGTAATTTTCATCTAATTGACTATGATTTGCTTGCACCTTATCTTTCTTTTTGGATACATCAAAAGTAGGTTTATTTTCCTCCTCCTTTTTCTCCTCTATTTTCTTGAATACAGGTTTTATAAGGGTATCTTTTGATAGATTAATAATATAACCAGCATCTTTTTTCCCTTCGACACCAGAAATTTCCCAGCCATCAAATTGATATCCTTTTTCTAATTCTCCCTTATAGACAGGTAAAATAAAATCTTCTTCCGACACTATCGTTGAACTCATTTCTTTTCCATTTTGAATGGTCACAGTCACCGTATGAGGTTTTAATTCGCTCACCTCTCCCGTATCTTTGTTTAAAATGAATTCTTTTACGGTTGTATTTCTTGCAAAATCTTTTACAACAATCTTAATGTTTAGTGTCTTATCTGTTAGTTGTTTAATATCATCAAATGATTTGTATTCTTTTCCATTTACATAAATATGTTTGTCTTGAATCTCACCATCGAATCCATTATTTCTTTTATCATTGATATTAAAGACTACAGATTTTCCGTCAGCATATTCAATACTAGTATTTCCCTTAGGATCAATGTTTACTTCTGGTTTAACATTATCATATAAAAATTGATAGTGTACTCCAACCGCTTTCGCATTCAAATCGCTATAGCCAGTTTTAAGATAAACATTTCCATCCATATCTGTTACCTTATCTGGGAATCCGTTTGCTTTATAGTCTTTCATTCCCCAGTCCATGATGTCACCGTCTTTAACATTAAGCTTAATGTTAAAATCTCTAGTGTTATCAATGTGTAAATCTCCGTAGATTAAATAATTATCTACAACCGATTCATTAACTCGCAACTCCCAGTTGAAACCACCCTTATCAGAAATCTTACCTCTTAAATAGAATTCTGGATTTCGTACATAAATTTTATTATATTTAGATGGATTAAAGTAGTTCTTGTCCATTGAAAGGTTTACTGGTTTTGCATCAATAAATAACGTAGAGCCATCTTCTTTTATAGCCTCTACATTGGACTTATCCTCTCCAGTGTACTCTTTACCATCCTTACCAAATAATACCAGTTTAGAAGGATCTGTTACAAGATTTCCATCTTTATCGATTGCCTCCCCTTTATCGTTCATTTTAAAGGTAAACACTTGATATCTTACAATGTTAAAGCCGTCCAAAGCCGACATTAATACGGATTGAGTACTTCTTCCATCTTCAACATTTCTACTATCAGCATAAATTATTTTTTCTGATAAGGCTCTTAGATTAGGATTGGCCTTTTGTATTTTTGCTATATCTTCCTTGCTATAGACTCCATTTCCTTCTAACATATCCGTTTTTCCAGGATTATAGGTAGTCACTTTTAGTGCATAGCCTTTTCTTAGAATAATGTTATCTTTTAACAGATATTGTTGTTTTTCTGAATCAGAATAGATTTTACCAGATTCCATGTCCGTTAAATTGTTTGGTTTGTTTTTTGAAAGATCTCCTTCTCCTAATTCTATTACATTCCCATAACTTGATGCATAGGGATATTCTGTTTTAGTTTCCTTATTTTTTTCAGGCATTCTAATCTTCGTTTCAGCTTTTATCTGATCATCATCTTTCACAAAGAATCTCATATCTCCTGAAAAAGCTAATCCATCCACAATATCATTAATATTAGCGTATAAATCAAATGTCATCGTTTTTGAGCGGGAATCATACTTGGTCGTTTTGATTTCTATCGATTTATAGTTATTACCATAATATACCTTGGCATTTTTAGAAACATTACTTATCTTTCCAAGAATTTCAAAGTGTCCATCTTTAGATGGGCTTAGAACACCATAAATTTTTGATTTTATTTCGTCAAGTTTTTCAGTTTCATATTCTAAGGCACTACCATCGTCATAAGCAATGATATTTCCCTTATCATCGTATTTATAATCGTATTCTTCTGTTCTCTTACCAGTTTCACTTGTAAAGTCATCAACTTCTCTAAATTTCTTTTTAATGAGTTTCTTCAAGTCTTTACTTTCAAACTCTCTAATTGTTGAAATAGTTTTATGAATAGTCAAGCTAGATTTTTCTTCGATAGACTCTTCATTGTCTTGATGATGTTCTACTTCAGTTGTATCTTTTTTAAGACTATCCTCTTTTCTATTTTCTAAATTTTTAAATTTAGATTCGGAAATCTCGCCAAGCTTTTGGTATTTAGATGAATCTTGATCAGGATCTACTAGATAATAGGAAATCATCCCCTTTTCATCAGCATGATCAGCAAATTTAATTCTATGAATCTTTGTAAAATTGCTAGATCCATCTAATGCAATGACTTCAATGATTTTTCCTCTTAAATCTCCCGCACCATTAATTTCATAAATGGTATTTCCGTCTTTGTCAAGTTTCCTATTTCTTCCTTGACCCTCACCTGCATAAGTTACTTCAAGATTTTTCTCAACCTCTCCGTCTTCATTAACAAGAGCGGCGCCAGCATACCAAACTTCGTTTGCAATCTCATCAAATTTTTCAGGATGTTCTTTTTGATCTCTCGCAAATAGCGTTTCATTCTTATACTGATCTTTTACCTTATGATAAGTATCCTTTGTAATCAACTTAATTTTTTCAGGATTTGAAAAATCAACCGAAACAATCTTAGGGGCTGTGTTATCAATTTTTACTGGAATATAGGAAACCTGCCATGGATAATCTTTAGTTAATCTATATTTAAATTTATAGAAATATTGACCTTCCGCAATCGGTTCAAATTGACCTCTTATCTTAGTAGCAGGATCTTGGTTATCCTTACTCTCTGGTGCATTTTCTTCTCTACCTCTAGGGTTATAGATGAGTCCATCCCACTTCAAGTCACCCCAAACTTTTAGTTTAGAAGATTTGATTCCCTTTGCATCATTTCTCTTAGAGTTTAAAATTCCTTTAATAAAGTGTTCTCTCGAAATGACTTTTAAGTCTCTTTGATTTTCTCCCTCTTTATTTGTATTTACTATTGAAATCAATCCTTCTTCTGCACTTCTTAATACAAGTGGAGAAGGTGTTAATCCTCTCTCAAGTTGAGCATCTTGAGGATTTCCATTTGAATCTAAAGGATAAATTTTAGCAATATTAGAACCACTTGATGATGGTGCGTTGATCCCTTCGTTATTGAAAGCAAATAATTCTGGATTTTGATCTAGAGATGTTGTATTTTTATCTTTTCTATTTTGTATAACTCCTGCTGGATTAAATTTATCTATACCATGCTCTCCACCAATTCCCTTATTTAAGGTTCCTGGAATTTTTGGTTTACCATCATCATCATAACCTTCCATTGTTTTTGATTTTGAACCCTCTTCCCAGGCCCATTTATCAAGGATTGGTTCCTTATTCCAATCCCCAGCAAATCCCATTAGAGGCATCGATAAAGATGGTTGGAAATTTATTTTCTTCCCGTTGGAGTTCAGAGCTTCCATTTCTTCCACTGATTCAAAATGAATAAATGATTCTACAAATTTATTTTTATTTTTAGCCTCTCCAACATTTATAACCGCATTTAAATCAAAGCTAGAATTTGGGTCTATAGTGAAAGTGTCATGCTCAAATGTAATATTTGCTCCTTTGACTTTTTCTGGGTGAATTTCTGGAACAATTTGCTTCCCATCTGAAGATTTTTCATCTTTATATGTTTCATCCAGTTTGAGTCTGTCAGTTAGAGCATCTGTAGTTATAGCAGATGCTGAAACTTTAAAGGTCAAAGGTCTGTTTGATGTATTGTGAAGCTTAATTGTAAAATATTTTTTATCTCCTTTTATTTCTTTAAGAGAAATAGAACCATAAGAGTTTACCAAGCCTTTAGAATCCGTGTTTTTAAAAGTCGCTACGACTTCATTTCTCAAAGCATTGGCAACATTAATTAGCCCTGCCCCCTGTTGTCTAGGTGATGCAAAGTATTGACTTTTTTCTTTCCAAGACGTTGCATCCATCATAGGACGTGCAGTATTTTGTAGGGCTATTTTTGTAAGACTTGTAAGATCTATTTTGTCATCTCCCTTAAGATTTTTCAATACAGGTCTTTCAAGCATTTCCTTTAACTTTGGTCTAATCAAAACAGTAGAAGCTGCCACGATTGGAGTTGCCATACTAGTCCCTGACATATAACCATAAGTTGATTTCCCATTAATGACATTGAGAGTGGATTTAATATTTTTACCAGGTGCTGAAACATCCGGTTTTAAAAGTAAATCTGTTCTTGGCCCCCAAGATGTAGACCCTGCTGGGACTATAATATCTTCTTTATACAGTTCTTTGTCGGTGTCAGGTGCAAACTTAAAGTCAATCTCTTTTTCGTCACCTACATTCGGTTTATTAGAATTATAGCTTGCCATATCAATTGGATAGTATTGCTCCAATTTATCTTTAAAATCTTCTTTATTATTTCTTTTGACTTTAGTTTTTTTATCAGGGTTAATCATGTTCCATAACTTTACACCATCATCTCCTGAAATTGAGAAAACTTGACTCGTAGTTCCTTCATCCTCCTCATATCCCATAGCTGGGAGCTCTGTCCAATTATCTCTATTGTAGTAATTTACAGTATTTACAACCATAATGGCGCGTGCGCCCTTATCTGTTGCTCGTTTAAAAGCATTTTTTAAATCCTTTGTATAAATTCTATCCATTACTGCAATTTTGCCCTTAAGATCCAAACCTATCAAATCTTGGTCTTGACCTTTGCCTATATATACAAATTTCAATTTACTAGGAGCTTTTGAACCATCTTCGTTTGTTATGATTTTATTCTTATCGAAAAAGGCCCCTATATTTCTGTATTTAAAACTTTCTCCTCCAATCTTAACTTTGTCAAACTCAACTGTTTGATTTTTAGCAGAAGCAACTGCTATCGCATCTTCATGTGCTGCAGTTCGTGTTACATTTCCAGTGTCGGTCATTTTCAGATTATTATTGGCCACTAAATCCCATGAAGAACTTGAAGCAGAAGTTGCATAGTTACCCGTAGCTACAACCATTGGAATGCCTGCTTTTCTTAACGCTCTAATAGCTTGCCAATATTTCTCACCTACAAGACCTGTTCCTGTAAAGCCAGATGAAACCGAAACAACATCGACATTGTGTTTGATTGAATCTTCAATAGCATGAAACATTGTTTCATCTCCTGCGAACCCAGACCCTGCGTCAGAGTACATTTTATAAGAGAAGATCTGTGCATTAGGAGCAATTCCATCTATTCCGTTAAAGTTTTTGATATCTTTTTCAGTATCATTTCCCGCAAGAATCCCTGCAATATGCATCCCATGTGGATCAAAATAATCGCTTCCATCATCAGCTTTTTCTACAGTAATTTTACCACCATTATAATAATTGAAAGCATGAGGAATTTTATCGCTCAACCAGAAATTTTTATCAGTACCTTTTAAGTCTTCTTTTTTAAATTTCATTGAGCTTTTGGCATCATCATCGATTCTCATAGCCTTATGTCTATAATCAGTCCCAGTATCGATGTTTGAAATGACCATACCCCGACCATCAAAATTTTTACCAAATGGTGCATTGATAGATTTTAGGTAATCGATTGCTTCTTCAACTCCAATTTCTTTTCTAGCATGATTCATCATAGGTTGGACTTTTTGTGACCTTTCAACCGATGAAATACCTTCTATTAGTTTAATTTTGTCCAGAGTATCTTTGGTTGTTTCAATAGCGCTACCATTAAAAATTCTATCATAAGTATATAAAACTTTTGTATTCTTAAGATTTGATAGTTCCTTGATTGCTTTTTCTCCAGATTCTTTATCTTTAAATTCAGCAATATAGACAAGTTTATCTTCTTTTTGAGGATTTTCTGTGTCTTTACTTGCAGACGAGTCTGCATTATCTCCTTTGTATTGATTGGAATCTTCTTTTTTGATTGTTGTTTTTTCATTGTTAGTTTTATTGTCTATCACAGATTCTTTACTAACAACTTCTTTTTCCTCAATAACTGTTGTTTTCTTCTCTTCAGTATCCTTTGAAGTTTCTATAGCATTATGAATATCTTCATGTTTTTCTTTGTTTTCTTTTTGTTTATCTACTACTTTTTCTTTATCAGAGATACTTAAAGCATCTTCAGAACTAGATGTATCTGCTAAGACTACCTCATTAGGGACATATGCTGCTAAAATAACTGCAGCTGTGGTTAATGACAATACTGTACTTTTTTTCATTTTAATTCCTTACATATTTATTTAACTTCCAATAGATAGAAAACTTTAACTTTGCTAGCCTTTGTTATAAAAAGTTTTACTAAGTATTATCTAGGAAATAGAGTAGTACATTTATATATAATTGTTAGCTCTCTGAAAAATAGTATATCAATTAAAAAAATTTAAGTCAAGAAAAATTAAGGGGTATTAATTTTATTTTTAATATGTATTAAAAAAAGATATAAAAATTTCGTACTTAACTGAGATACATTATAAGCACATTCACACCATCAAAAATAGTAGCAATCAAGTTGAAGCACTACCAGAGTTACAAAAACAGACATAATTGATGCAATAACAATGTTGTGTAACAACATAAATAACCGATAAGAACTAGGCTTAACGGTTATTTTCTATATATAAATTTTTCAGATATTCAATCATTTATTCACCTGTGACCTAGGCTTCACGAGTGCCTTGCTCTACCAACTGAGCTAAATCGGCGATTGCGATTATAGTATAGAACTCTGAGTATGGAAGTCAAGAAATTTTCATCTCTATTAGAAAAAGCCTGTCCTAAGACAAGGCTTTAAGTTTCTTCTTAAGAACCTGCACTTTCGTAGGAATCTAGGCCCCTGTCCCAGAGTTTCAAGGAAATAGCAAAAAAGACAAGGGAAATCAACATCAAACCTCCTATGTTAAAGACTACATCCTTGTCCTGCAAGAAATAGCTAGCAGGATAATAGGCCGTAAAGGCAAATGGCACGATAAAGCTAATCAACCATCGAAGAAGCGAATTGTAAATCGAAATCGGATACTTGGCAAAGTCATTGAACATATAAAAAATGTAGATCATAGCGCCTGACTGCTTGGTCCAAAAAGCAATACTGGCTGTCGCAATTTTCAAGGAAGTATAAATCAAGGTCGCAAAAGGAACACAAACTAGAAAAAGCAGGAATTTTGGAAGAGTCCAAGCAATGCTAGATACCGTTGTCGCTAGTAGGATCCCACCAACCAAGAGTTCGCCCAAGGCATCAATCTGAAAGGTCTCAACTAAGATGTGAAAGAGAGGATTGATAGGACGAGTAAGATACTTATCAAATTCTCCTTTTCGCACCAAGCGCTGTCCCAGAGCCCAGAGATTATCAAAAAAGAGATGGTCCAAACCCTTGGGAATCAAGGAAAAACCATAGATAAAGGCAATTTCTTGAAAAGTCCAGCCTTCTAGGGATGGGATGTGTTGAAAGATGACATTGAGAAACAAGAGATTCAAGCCTTGAGTCAGAAATACTCCCAGTACTCCAACCACAAAATCCACCTTGTATTCCATGATTTGTTTGATGTATTGTCTGATAAAAATCAGATGCATACGCTGATATTTTTTCATACTAACCTCCTTGAATGGTGATAAAGGACTGGACTCGTTTCCAAATCAACTGAGACAAGCCCACCATCACTAAGAGCCAGAAGAACTGCAAAAGGAGTGCTTGAAGCATCTGATTGGCATCGTATTTCCCAACGATAATCATGACCGGAGTGTAAATCAAGGATGAAAAAGGCAGGAAGGACAGAATATCTGAAACAACCTTTGGAAAGAAAGCCAAGGGAATCAAACTTCCAGACATAAAAGCCACTATGGAAGTCTTAAGTAGGTTGGAACCCCAAAGATTTTTAAACACAAAGGCAGAAAATCCAAAGCAGATATTAAAGAAAAAGTTAATCAGATAGGCAAGCGTTAAGCTAAAAAGATAAAGGACAGTTAATCCCAGCACTTCTACAATCTCTTGCCCAGATACGATTTTCATCAAAACAATGACACTTAAAAATGGAAGGCCAACAGAGATAAAAATCAACCACTTGGAACCAAGTTCCGTAAAGAGGTAAGAAGCCGCAAAATGCACTGGTCTTAACAAGCGCATGATAATGGAGCCATCCTTGACCTCCTCCCCAATCATAAAGGATGAATCTGACCTAGTCAGAAGATTGGTCACAAAACTCATGATGATGTAGAGTGTGATATCTGCCATACTGAAGCCCTGAATCAAAGACTCCTGCGAGGAATCAAAGACAGCCTTCCAAAGATAAAAAGCCACAAAAGCACCCATGACATCGCCGATTCGATAGAGAATAAAGTTGACTCGATAGGTAATCAACTCCTGAACGCCTGCATTGATAAAGGGTTTATAACGTCTCCACAATTTGAACATCTTAGAGCTCCTTTCGGTAGAAGCGACGGATAATATCCTCAATATCCGTATCCACCATCTTCAAATCGCGGATTTCAAAATCAGACAGGGTTTGCTTGATAATGTCAGCTGACTGGTAGCGAGAACTATCGAATTCAATGTTGAGACTATTCCCTTGTCTATCAATAACCATATCAGGCAGGCCTTCATAGTGAGAGACGAGATGACTTTGACCTGGTAGCAGTTCAAAGGAGAGCGTCTTCATCTTGCCAAAGGTTTCCTTGAGTTGGCTCACCGTTCCATCAAAAATCTCCTGCCCCTTATCAATCATAAAAATCCGATCACAGAGTTGCTCAATGTCGCTCAGGTCGTGAGTGGTCAAGAGAATGGTGGTCTCTTCCTCTTGATTGATCTGAGTAATGGCCCGACGAATGTTATCCTTGACCGAAACGTCCAAACCAATAGTCGGTTCATCTAAAAAGAGAACTTTGGGATTGTGGAGCAAGGAAGCTGCGATGTCTGCACGCATCCGTTGACCCAGTGAAAGAGTCCGCACGGGATCCTTGATAAAGTCCTTCAAATCCAAGACTTCATTCAAAAAGTCCATACGCTTATGAAAGAGCGAGTCTGGCACATCGTAAATCTCTTTCAAGACCGTGTAGGTCTCTTGTAGCGCCAAATCCCACCATAGCTGGGTACGTTGCCCAAAGACCACTCCAATATCTTTGACATAATCTTGGCGATTGTCCTGTGGAATCTTGCCGTTAATTCGACAAAAACCAGATGTCGGTTTTAAAATCCCTGTCAGCATTTTAATGGTGGTTGACTTCCCAGCACCATTTGCCCCGATGAAGCCTAAAATTTGCCCCTTTGGTACCTCAAAAGTCAAATCCTTGACCGCTTCAAAGGTCTGCTTTTCAGGATGAATAAAGGAGCGTAATGCCCCCTTCAAGCCTGGTTCCTTAACAGTCTTAACAAAATTTTTCTGAAGATGTTCCACTTCTATCATTGCCATATCTATCTCCCTATGCAAGGAATAGCAACATTGTATTTTTGACTACAAGTCTTCTAAATCCTTACTTTCTATACCTTCTACATTTTATTACTACAAAAGGCTTTATACCAACCTATTATAGTCCAATAAAAAACAGAATGCAAGCGTTTGCTTAAAATTTATGAAATTGAATTTTTTTCTCTTAAAGTGGTATTTTTATACTCAATGAAAATCAAAGAGCAAACTAGGAAGCTAGCCGCAGGCTGCTCAAAACAAAGCTTTGAGGTTGCAGATAAAGCTGACGTGGTTTGAAGAGATTTTCGAAAAGTATTAGTCCAAAATTCTGGCTTGATAGTTTCCTTAAAACATCAAAAAAATGAAGCGTTTTTTTGTTATCACATTAATAGAGGGGGGAAGAAAAGCAATCTAATAGCTTTATTCTAATAATTCTAAAACTTTATCATAAAAAGCATTAGCCAAATACCTTCCTCTATTTTCAATTGCAACAATAGTAAAATCTTTAATATCCCATTCCATTGCATACTTAGTTCTATAGGACTGAGTATGTTTCCTTTTATTTTTAAAAATTAGTTCTTTCATTTGAGGGTAACTTGACTTACGATATGCTGAAATCTTTTCACCAACATCAACATCTCCTAAATCATTATTTGGTTGCTTTTCGAAAACCACAAGATTCCCAATCAAATATTCTAGAGACAGTTCTCCGTTTGTAGCATTTTTTTTCGCTCTGATATGCTCAATAGAGTATTCATCATCATCTCTGGTTCGATATTCAGCTCCTGCACCATGATTTATGACATCTAGCCAATTGTTTAGTGTATAGATGGCATATGTAGATAACATTTTTTCATGTCCAGAACCTTCCCAGCGATCACTATCATCCCATCTTAATTTGGTAAAATTATTCAAGAAATCTTCAAGGTCAGGCAATAATTCGCGCATCTTTACTTTTAACTTTTTAATTTCAACCATAATTTCTCGCTCAGACAGTGGCTTTCCTGCGACTTCACTTAACAGTGTTTTGCTAAACCTCAGGTATTCTTCCTCTAGATTGCTAAAATCAGTTTGAGGAGAAATAGCTCGAATAAATTCAAATACAGTTAGCAACTCAAAAAGCGACACTTTAGCATGTCTCCCAAAAGATGTTTCTTGTATCGAGATAATTATAGGTAATAACTGTCTAGAAGGAGAAATCTTAAGCAACCACTTCAAATTTCTTCCAATTTTATTATCTGTTCCTGAATTAATTTTTAATTCTTTAATTTCTGTTGCGACTGATAATAAAGAATCTAAAAAATTGAGATATTCAGAGGTATCTAATTCATCAAGAAAGGAAGTATATAGGCTATGTTCTGAAAGTTCATAGTGTATCTCCCACCACTTCGAAATAAATTCATCGATAGAGATATTCATTTGACTGGTTGTTTGAACCAAATTATTCCATTTTTGCAAGACAACATCATCCCCAGTTGGAGGCAATCTTCTTTCTGTAGCATAAAATAGACTGTGCTTAATTAAATCAACATCATTCAACGAAATACCACGAGTATTTAATCTGCCGAAAAGTAAGTTACTCTCTAGTTCGTCATTGACAATTATTACAGATATCTTCGTTCTTAACAAATGATCTAGTAATGCCTGTTTGTCAACTTCTTTTTCAGAAACTAAAGTAGTAAAATAATTTTTAGCTCTATTGAATGGATGACGCTTTTCATCTTGTGTAAGCCTTGAATTTTCAGCAATTTTAACCCAAACACTATTTTGTTCATCGTCAAATTTCAAAGGAAGATATCCATCGTTTTTTTCAATACTCCCGAGAGAAGCAATTAATAACAGCAATGTAATAATTCTTTGCTGACCGTCAACCAATTCATAGTTGTTTTCTGAATCCTTCTTATAAACAATAATGTTTCCCCAATAGTCAGTATTCATATCTGCTTTAGCAAATGAATGACAGAGATCAGAAAACAACTCTTCCCATTGCTTTTCACTCCATGAATATTTTCGCTGATAAAGAGGAATCGAGAAGTAGCAAATCTGCTCGTCCTTAGTTAAAAATGTCGAAAATAAATTTTTGATTGTACTTTCTTGTGCAACATTGATATCCATGTGTTATTGTTCCATCTTTTGTATTATGCGATTTTCCATTCGCTTCATGTATTGTTCCATGAATTGAAAATCAGGTAATTTATTCTTTGTAGGTAACATTATTTTTGTTCTCAGAAATCTTCTTTTTGATAATGTATGCCCATGATTAAATACTCCAAAATATTGAGAAAGCATTCTCACAATAAATAAATTACAATATTCGTCAAGTTCATCTTTCGATTTTATAGAAATACAGTTAATATCATCCATGGAATAGTCATATGGATGAAAGTAAGCTAATCCTGCCCCCCCATCACCTATCTTATTCCATGAAATGGTGTTTCTCGGGTAAAAATTTTTAGGCGAAAGTTCCCAACTCTTGAAACCATTAAATTCTTTTTTTGCCGATATATAAGGCAATGGAGTTTCATGACCTATTTTTGATTTAATAATATCAAAATAGTCTGAAACTAAATACTCTCCCCACTCAACTTCATCTAATTCTCTAAAATCAGTAATTACATGCTGTTTAGGAAGCTGATAATTATTATTGATCTTATTTAATTTGGTTTGAACATATTCTCCCATAAAATTCCAATCAGGAAAGCCAAAATCTGTAATTGGTAGAGACACTCTTTTTTTCTTAAGCCTACTTAAAGTTGCTCCATTCCCTCCCCAGTTCAAAACCTCTAATTGTTTCTTAATAATAGGAATCAAAAACATTGCAACATTTTTATTTAAATATTCATTATAGAGAAGTTGGACGTTTTGACCAGTATAAAAATCCGCTTCTTGGTAAAAAACTGTTTGAGTATCCAAACCAATTATGATAACATTTCCCTTATTTATTGGATATGATTGTTTGGATACAAACATATCTAATCCATTGTTACTTTTTGAGCGAGTAATATATGGAAAAATTTTTTCACCATTATCAATTAGTTTATTTTTATCTATTCCATTCAATGTCGAATGAAGTGTAAAAACTTTTTCATCACCTAGTAAAAAGGTTCCCCATTTTTTATTTCTTATCATCATTCACCTCAAATAAATATCCTCTGCCATGAGCATACATATCAAATTGAAAACTCAGATAATCTGCAATAGTCTTTTCAAAATCAGCAGCACTTGGTATCTCATCATTGAAATAGTAAAAACTGTGTAACCATTCATCTTCTGCTTGGATTGTCGATTTCACCATAAACTTAGTCGTGTAATTTTCTTCATCTCCATTAATAACATCAAACAAGTAACGTCTCCTTTCTTTTGCGTTACCATCATCAACCAAACCGATGTGTTTTCTTACAACAAAACCATCCTCCTCAAAATTAATAAATTTAACTTTTTTTCTATCAATATCATGTGGTTTTCCTGCCTCAAAAACTGCAATAACAGGATTAGTCCCCACTCCATGGAAAGTATCTTTATTTACAGTAATTACTATATCTAAAGTATGTTTTTCAAGAATTTTTTTCTTATATTCCTTTTCTTCCTTAGATTTACCAACCATAGTTGATTGAGGGACAATAACCGCTAGTTTCCCACCAGTCACTAGCATATCTAAAGCATGGCGAATAAAATTAATTTCTGTTAGGGTTTTATCTGTTTTCCCTTGGGAATACGGGGGATTAAACAAGATTTTATTTACTCTCTGCTTTTGGATCTCTTCACCGGTAACAGAAAACATATCATTTAACTGTAGATTACTTTTGCCATCCCCTCGTAGAATCATGTTCGTTGTCGCTACGGTGAACATCTTTTCCTGCAACTCTATCCCCAGTAGTTGATGCTGTTTAATATGTTTGATTTCGTCCTCATCTTTTGCTAGTTTAGTCATTCTATTCATTGCAGAAATCAAAAAAGCACCACTACCGCAAGCAGGATCTAACACATAATCGGTTGGCAACACATTAATCAATTCCGTCATAAGCGTTGTAATATGATGAGGTGTCAAAACGATTCCAAGACCATTTCCATCACTACCACCATATTTTACAAACTCACCATAGAAATTGCCTAAAATATCGTAATCTGTATTTTGTTTAAAGTGATGGATAACTTTATCTTGTAGTTTTTTAGTAAAATAATGAAGCGGTGTAACTCCTAATGTTTCGTTTTTTTCATTTAGTCGAACATTCGTTGCTAAAAATGAGAACTTATTGAGAAGAATATTGACCTTGTCTTCCGGCATAACACCTTCAGATGCAATGTAATCTTTAACTGCTTTTAGAATTCTCATTCCATCATTATCAATTGCTGGTCTTGTTTTATCCTCTGTACCATCAGTTTTTTTAGGATACTTATTACCTGTCAATTTTTTAATATCAAAATCTTCCTCATTAAGGGCTAAAAGAATTGCAGAAATTACTGTTGCTTTATTCTCACCTTCGAGCGAAGCGTAGTTTCGTAAATCTTCATGTAGTTCTTTTGAAACATTTTGCAATTCAAAAATACGTTTTTGCTCAATAGAGTATTCATTAAGTACATTTACTGAATACCATTCATTTATATTGTTTGGATGAAGTTCCTGAAGATCAGTTAACTTTGGAAGTTCTTTTTCAGTAATTCCTTCTTCAGTGATAGAAACCAATATAGGTTGAATGCTATGAAATTCCTCATCTCCAGTAATACCTATTGCGATTACTTCATCAAAAGAGCTTGTTTTCGTTACGATATGGTTTGCGTAGTGTACAGCACCATTTACAGCAAAACCTGACAATGATGGAATGTCTTTAGCAATAGAACCATCCTCGGTAAGTTTAATAAGTTTATCACTGTCCCTTTTATCTTCAATCACAATAAGATAATCTAAAATCTGCATAACAAATTCAGGCTTTCCAACTCCAGATTTACCTTGTTTGCTAGCTCCTTTTAGTGCTTTAGCAATTTCTGGATGAGAAGAACCTTGCTCATCATATCGGACACCAAATTTTTCTATCTCTCTTCTAACATATTGATCAGTTGCTGTTGCTTCATTGGCCATAGTTTTTCACTTCCTTAAGTTTATCATCTCCCATTATATCAAAGAAAGTAGCAAATTACTTGAAAATTCGCTACTTTCTTTGCACATTTATATAATTCAACTTTCTTATTAATTGATTTTCACTAACTTCAAAATAAAAATAATGATTCCGTCCATCTTTGGAATTTTCTTTATTAAGTTTGAAGTAGTTTTTCTGATTCATAGCCATAGTTCTAAGAATATCATCAACTAGAAAAGTAAATGGTATGTCTATTGCTGAGTATTTTGGAAAATCTTCTTCAAATCGAATATAGTTATCTGAGAAATAGTCCATCTGAAATTTATTCTCATAGAGTTCTTTTCTACTCATAGACAACCTCTTCTAATAGTTGAATGTCCAGGATGACTTCCACTTCAACTAGTTGGTATCCTTCAGGTGTTTTGAGTGATATTTCCTTTACTGCAATTTCCCCCTCCTCCCCAATTAAGGCTTTTTTTGAGTTTTTTGTTTGACTATAAAGCGACCCTTTAAATTCCCAACATAAAGCTAAGAAAGTAACAATAATTTTTCTGTTCTGTTCAAGTCACTAGTTAGATCGATACGATATTTCTCTTCTCCTAGTGATGTGGTATGTTCAGATAAAAAGAAGCCCATCCACTTTTGCATACCTAAGTCTTGATATTCTCGAGCAGACTGATAGGGCAAATAGGAACGTTCAATCATTTTAAACCATCTAGTCCACCAGCAGAATGACCTCCGATTAGTTTACTTCTAGCAATGCTTCTTGATGCTGACTCAAGGGCACTGGCTTTTAAAAGCGAAGTGAACCCAAACTGATCTCGGATGCTGTCAATAGCTGATTGGAGCCTTTCTTCTTTTTCTCTTTTTTCAACATCATCAAATAAAGAAACTAGTCCAAACGATTCATCCACTAGACCTGAATAGTTGACGGCAACGTTCCTTACGGCACCTGAACTGTATTTCTGATGAAATAACTGTAAAACCACATTAGTTAGCGTGTCCGTCTGATTAGTTGATTCGATTTTTTTTTGTGTGTTGATTGATTTTTTATTTTCCTGTTTGGAATAACCTACATGAATAGAGACAACAGTTGTTTTCTTACCTGCTCGTCTAAGACGAATAGCAACCTGCTCTGCCATCTCTCGAAGCAATTCAAAATCGTGTAAGACACACAAGAGGAAGTCGTGTTACAGATATCTATTTGCACGTTACACAAAAAACAAAAGAACTAATCATTCCTGTTTTAGATTCGTTAACTATATAAGTGTAGCAAATTTGTGGAAAAACAAAGAAAAAAGGTTTATCCAAATCGGATAAACCTTTTTATATCAAGCTTTCACAAGCTTCTTAAGCTTTACCTTCTGAACCGAATACGTCGATACGTTCTTCAACTGATGCTTGGATAGCTTTTACACCGTCAGCCAAGAATTTACGTGGGTCGAAGAGTTTTTTCTTGTCGTATTCTGCTTCGTTTGCTTCATAGTCACGAGCAAATTTACGAGTTGCGTTAGCGAATGCGATTTGGCATTCAGTGTTAACGTTAACTTTCGCAACACCAAGTTTGATAGCTGCTTGGATTTGCTCATCAGGAATACCTGATCCACCGTGCAATACGATTGGGAATCCAGGAAGAGCTTCTGTCAATTTTTGCAAGTGGTCAAGGTCAAGACCTTCCCAGTTAGCTGGGTAAGGACCGTGGATGTTACCGATACCAGCTGCCAAGAAGTCGATACCAGTTTCAACCATTGCTTTAGCGTCTTCGATTGGAGCCAATTCACCTTTACCGATGATTCCGTCTTCTTCACCACCGATAGTACCAACTTCAGCTTCTACTGAGATACCTTTAGCGTGTGCTTTTTCAACAACTTCTTTAGCCAATTTAAGGTTTTCTTCAACTGGAAGGTGTGAACCGTCAAACATGATTGAAGTGTAACCAACTTCGATACACTCAAGTGCATCTTCATAGTGACCGTGGTCAAGGTGGATAGCTACTGGTACAGTGATCCCCATTGATTCAACAAGGTTAGCGATCAAGTTGCGAGCAACTTTGTAACCACCCATGTATTTAGCAGCACCCATTGAAGTTTGGATCAAAACTGGAGCTTTTTTAGCTTCTGCTGCGCGCAAGATAGCTTGAGTCCACTCAAGGTTGTTTGTGTTAAATCCACCAACTGCATAACCGTTGTCACGAGCTGCTTGGACAAATTTTTCTGCTGAAACGATTGCCATTTTATCAGGCCTCCTGTATATTTTTATGGGACTTCCCATTTACATTGTTCATTTTATCACTTTTTGACAAAAAAATCTAGTTTTTCCCGCAGTTTCGATTGAATTTCTTCTAGCTTCATCTATGTAAACCCTTTCTATCCCTAGTCTTGGGCGACTTTTGGAAAAGCTATAAAGAAGGTTAAACGATTCTCCTGCACCTCGAAACGATAGGATAATTTTTCATGTTCTAATAGACTCTTGACCACAAAGAGTCCCATCCCAGACCCCTTAGCCTTGCGACTAGCATTGTCAGAAAAAGACTGGGCTAGTTTTTCTTGTTCTTCTGGACTGCAGCTATTTTCTATAAAAAGTTCCCCTTCTCTTTCTCCAATGCGAACTAAGCCACCTAGAACAGAGTGCTTAATGGCATTGCTAATGAGATTAGATAGTATCAACTTCATAACTGATGGGTTTAGATAAGCCTGCTGATGGGTCAAACTATTGTCTATCTGGAGATCTCTTTCCTTGGCTAGCAAGACATAATCCTTAACCAGATTTTGCGTCATCTCGTGTAAGTCAATTTCTTCCCTATCATCTCGCAACTCCTGCACAGACGAGAGAGAAAGTATCTGGAAAACGTGGTGATTGAGCTCATCCACAATTCCCAACGCAACTCCCAGATAGTGGTCTCTGTCCTTATAACGACCGACATTTTCTTTCATATTTTCGATTAGGATTTTCAAACTAGCCAGAGGTGTTTTCAATTCATGAGAAGCTCCTCGTAGGAACTCGACTTTCATCTTCTCCAGCTGGAGAATGGCTTCATTCTTGTCATGTAAGTCTGCAATAACAGTCAAAAGGTGCTGGTAGAGGCTATTGATTTGTTCCTTGAGATCACCAATTTCATCCTTAGAATCCACGCGCAAACGCACTTGGGCATCCAGCTCCATCATCCGACGAGTTACTCGCTTGATTTCCAAAATCGGAGCAACAATGGTCCGAGCATAGATGTAGGCAACCAAAAGGGAAATCAGAAAGGATGCCAGCAAGGTGTAGGGGAGAAATTGGAGACTGATTTGCTCCGCTTCCTTTTGCAAATCCACGGAAGCTAAAAATTGCAGAGTCATGGTACTACCATCTTGCGTTTTCACCTCGCGCTCCTCGATAAAGAGAGAGGTTGTCTGGCGGTCTGTATCCAGAGGAAAACTGTCCTTGACTTCTAACTTGTCCTCGGTCATCTCGTCCTTGACAGCCCCCTTGATATCACTAGTCTGGGAATATAGGTCTAACACTTGCTCAATACTCTGCCTATCCTTACCTTCTAGGGACTGGGCAATGGCTGTCGCTTTCTGGCCAATGGTTTCCTGACGATGACTCAGATAAGTCGAAGGAAAAAGAAAATAAATGGCTAAATGAAGACAGATGACCAGAACACTAAAAATCGAGAAGGTGTAGATAAATATCTTTGTAAATAAACCTGTTCGTTTCATTTTCGCTCCAATTTATAACCAACATTACGCACAGTGAGGATACAATCCAAGTCTAGCTTTTTCCGCAGTTCCTTGATGTAAACATCAATAACACGGTCAAAAGGCACCTCATCTGTCACCTTCCAGACAGCATCGATTATCTGAGATCGAGTCAAGGCCCGTCCTTCATTTTTCACCAGATAGTCCAAAATTTCTAACTCTTTAGCATTGATAGCCACTTCCTCGCCCGCTAGGCTGGCACTGTAGCTCTCAAAGTCCACCTTGGCATCCTTATAGGAGAAGACTCGTCCCGTATCATAATAGCGCTTGAAAATCGCGTCCACCCTTACTTTTAAGAGGGAGAGGGAGAAGGGCTTTTCCAGATAGCCATCTGCTAGCGAAGCAAAGGCACTCATCTTGTATTCTTCATCCTGAAAGGCAGTCAACATCAAGACAGGAACCTGACTGGTTTTACGAATCTCAGCTAGAACTTCCAGGCCATTGAGCTTGGGCATCTGGATATCCAGTAAAACCAAGGCTACTTCATAGCTGGAAAATTTTTCTAAGGCTTCTTGCCCATCTGCAGCCTCAATGGTCTCATAACCACAATCTGTCAAATAGTCACTGATTCCCTCACGGATCATCTCTTCATCTTCTACAATTAAAATTTTCATAGAAAAACGTTTCACATTCCTTTAAATTTCTTGTAAATTATCCCAGTTTCATCCAGATAAACAGAGGACTTATCAAGATGAAATAGATAAAAATGCTACCTATATTATACCCCATTTAGGAGAGAATAGGTAGCAAGTTTGTTATTCACTATCCAGCAGAAGCTCTTTTGGTTGTTTTCTAAGGAGATTGCTTGAAGCAAGCGCCATAACGAGAACCACTAGAACCAAGGCAAGGACAAAGACGATGATAAAGTCTGATGTCTGAATAGAAATGTCTAGGCTCGACAAAGTCTTGCTAAAGCCATCTACTTCTGCACCACCACCAAGGTTAGAGGCTTGAGCAGCCTTGCTGGCTTGCTTGGCAACACCTGAAGTGACGTTGGCAAGAACAGTATTTCCGATTGCACGCGCTGTGTAAGTAGCTAAGAAGTATGCAGAAACAAGAGCAGGGATAGCAATCAAGATGGATTCAATGATGAATTGACCCAAGATACTTGCCTGCTTGAGACCAATAGAGAGGAGGATTCCCACCTCCTTGCGACGGGCATTGATCCAAAGGCTGAGCAAGAGGGCAAGGAGAAGGACTGAGAAGCTTAAGCTACCCCAGAAGAGGAGGTTGGCCATCTTGTACATACCAGAGATGGATTGCTCAAGAGCTGGGTAGTTAGAGGAGCTCTTAACAAGTGTATAGCTCTTCCAGTTGATACCACTGATGCCATTCAACTCTTTCATAACATCATCCAAGTTCTTGTCCGCTGTTACAAAGAAGGTTGCATCCCCATAAATAGCTGTGTCTTCTGTGTATCCATAAAGTTTTGCAGCAGTGTGAATGTCTGTGATAGCTGTATTTTCATAGAGTTCTTGTGAGTAGGTTACTGCTGACTTATTATGACCATCAAAGAGTCCCTTGATTGTCACTTCGACTGTTTCCTTGGCACCTTTTTCATTGTCTGCATCGTAGATATTAGAGTCTAGTTTGACCTTGTCCCCTACTTTCCAGCCGTGTTTGGCTGCCAAGTCCTTGTGCAGGAGGATCTTGTCCTTGTCGTCGTTGTTTAAGTGCTCACCTTCGACCAACTTATAAGAACCAGAGACAAACTTGTCTTCTTTAGAGGAGTCATTGACACCTGTAATCATCAAGCTACTTCCAAAATGTTTAGCACGGTCAGGTGTCAGATTTTTCTTGGTATCTGGTGTTTCGATGAGTTCATAGCCAGTCAAATCTCCGATAGCGTTGATGCGTTTCACATAAGACTCAATAGCCTTGTTTTCGGTGATTTTTTTGATATCTTCACCTTTAATATTCCCAGCACCACGTGGCGTTCCTTGATTGACGCGACGATTGATTTGCATGGAGAAGCTGTTAGTGATATTTTTAAAGGTCTCCTGAGAAGCCTTGGCAGTAGCTCCCTTGATCGACAAGCCGACCAAACTCAAGCTCGCCATGAGGAGAATAATCAGGAAGATGACGATCGATTTGAAAAACTTCCTTGTAACATAGGCAAATGCGTTGTGTAACATAGGTTCCCTTTCTAGATTTTGTTCTATTTTATAGTTCTAAGAGAAAAAGCTCGTATTATTTCGTAGTATTGCGAGTTTCAGTTAGTTTCTTATCTTTCAACTCAAGTGTAATATCTGACGCTTGTGCCACTTCTTTGCTGTGAGTTACGACGATGACACATTTACCTGTTTTCTGGGCAAGTGATTTGAGCAGTTCGATAATATCTCCAGCAGTTTTAGGGTCTAGATTTCCTGTTGGCTCATCAGCTAGAATAACTGGAGCTTCTGATACCAAACTACGAGCAATGGCAACACGTTGCTGTTGACCACCTGATAACTGGAGAACATTCCGCTTGATCTGACTTTCATCTAAACCAAGCTCAAGCAGTGTATCCTTGCTTGCCTTTTTGTTGACCAAGCGGATATTTTCCAGTGGAGAAAGATAATCTATCAAATTATAATTTTGAAATACCAAGGAAATATGATGCATGCGATGGTAAGAATAGCCCTTCTTACGAATATCCTCTCCTTGAAAAAGGATAGAACCTTCAACAGGACTATCTAGACCAGCAAGTAGGGACAAGAGTGTGGATTTTCCTGCTCCTGACTCACCAATAATACTGTAAAATTTCCCGGGTTCAAAATTATAATTGATCTGATATAGGACTGCTTCAGCAGTGTTCTTATAACGATAGGTAACATCTTGTAATTGTAATAAAGTCATGATTTCTCCTTCTTAACTAATAGATGATAAAATTTCTTTCGGCGATTTTCTAAATAAGAATAGGAAACAAAGAGCTACAGATAAGCAACTAAGCAGAACTAGAAAAACATAGGATTCTGCAAAAGATAGGATACTAGTTGATAAACTGCTTGCTTTAGCTAGCGTGTCTTGTAGGGCTGCCTGGTCTCCACTTGCTAGTAGGGTTTGGAGTAGGTAAGTTGTGATTGTGTTTCCTGCAACAAATGCTGGAAGCAAAGCTCCGAGAGATACCAAAACTACCTCTAAACAGAATTGTAGGAAAATCGAGCTCTTGTCTTTTCCAAGTGCCAGTAAAATTCCCACTTCGTAGACCCTTTCTCTCAACCAGAGAGACAAAACCAGAATTAAGGCCCCTGCTCCTGCTATCAACATCCCATAAAGGAAGATGGTCAGAAAGGTTTGGAAAGTAGCAACTGAGTCTTTGATTTGTTCAAAAGCCTTGTTTTCCTTTTCGACTTGATAACCTTGATTTTCCAAAGACAAATTTTCTACCTGCTTCATGAGTTCGTCCATTTCCTTAGGATTTTCTACATAGAAACGAGCTGCACTGACTAGAGGTTCACCATTACCCAGAAGGCTTTGGCTACTTTCATAGTCTGTAAAGACCTGGTTTTCACTGAAGTCGGAAGACAAGCCTGTAAATTTCTCTTGTTTTTTACCAGAGAAGATGCCGACAATTTCAAACTCAACTGTTTGTCCTTTGCCAGCTTCTGACTGTCCAGCATCTAAACGAATCTTGTCATGAAGCGAAAGACCGTTCTTCTTAGCCAACTCTTCGTGGATGATGATTTTCTTTGAATCCCCTTTTTGAAGGTGTCGCCCTTCTTTTAAGTTGAAAGCCGAGCTGGTGAAGGTCACATCCTTGGATGAATCCTCAAGAGCAGTTAAGCTAACCAAGTTCTTGTCCGCAGCTGACAAATCATCACGCTCCACGCTCTGCTCGCCACTCACCGCTTCCTTGTCTTTTAGTTTTGCGACCGTCTCGAGTTCAGGAGAAACATTTTCCAGTCCCTTAATCTTGCTTACAGATGCTAACTCTGATAACTTGAAAGTCTGACCATTTTCTATCTTCTTAATAGAAAAAGATGTGTTGAGTGATTTGTAAAGATTGGTTTCAACTGTTTTGTTGGACTTCATCAAAGTCAAACAGGCTGAAATTCCAGCCAATAGGACCAATAAAATCAGAAATAAAATAAAACTTCTCAGTCGTTTTCTGCTGACATAGGCCCAAGCTCTTTGGATTGGATTCATTTGTCACCTCCATATTTGTAAGACTATTATAAAATCCAAATATGAAATGTTTATGAAATACAAAAAAAGAGCAAAAATTTTTTGCTCTACTTGAATTAGATGAAAACAAAAGAGCTAGCTTAAGCTAACTCTTATCCTATGCGGAGAGAGGGACTTGAACCCTCACGACCTAAAGCGGTCACAGGATCCTTAGTCCTGCGCGTCTGCCAATTCCGCCATCCCCGCGTCGATTACTTTACTAGTATATCAACTTTTAGGATGCTTGTCAACACTTTTTTTCAATTTTTTTCATTTCATCAACCAAATTACTCAGAAATTTCATTTAGATTTTCATCTACTAACTTAGCTCCAAGTGTATTTTTAAAATGTCCAAGGGCAAATTGGTGATTTTCAGGCCAGATGGAAGCAACAGCTGGTTTAACAATCTCGATGTCATATCCTAGATTATAGGCATCTATAGCTGTATGCAGGACACAGATATCCGTCAAGACTCCTGTTAAGATAACTGTAGAAATTCGACGCTCTCTCAAGCGGATATCCAGGTCAGTCCCTGAAAAAGCAGAGTAATGGCGTTTATCCATCCAAAAGACACGACTGTCTGAACCATGCTCTTGATAAAATGTCCCCAAATCTCCGTATAAATTCCGTCCACTAGTCCCAATCAAATTGTGAGGAGGAAACAGCTTGCTTTCTGGATGAAAACAATCGTTTTCTTCATGAGCATCAATGGTAAAGAAGATGTAGTCTCCTCGTTCAAAAGCTAATCGAGTCACTTTGCTAATGGCTTCTGAAATTGCCTGAGCTGAAGCACCTGCTGTCAGCTTCCCACTATCAGCAACAAAATCTTCTGTATAATCAATCGAAATCAAAGCCTTAGTCATTAGTAATCTCTTTTCTTCACTTCTTCAAAAATATCTGAAATCAAGACCTTAAGATAGGTTCCCTTCATTCCAAGTGAGCGACTTTCAATAATCCCTGCAGACTCAAGTTTACGAAGGGCATTGACAATCACAGAGCGAGTGATTCCGATACGATCTGCAATCACTGATGCAGTCAACTGCCCTTCATTTCCATTTAATTCCCCTAAAATTGCTGAAACAGCACGAAGTTCGGAGTAAGACAGAGTATTAACCGCCATGGTAACAGCAGTACGGCGACGGATATTTTTCTCATCTTCTTCACGTTGGAAATTAAGGAGTTGAATCCCAACCACGGTACTCGCAATCTCAACAAGAATCAAATCCTCGTCTTCGAATTTTTTATCATTGCGCCAAATAATCAAAGAACCAAGTCGAATCCCTGATACATGAATCGGTGCAATAGTCGTCAAACCATCTGGAAAGTCGGCACGACTTTCCACAGGAAAAATACTTAAATCATGATCAACTGTCAGATTGGCTTCTGTATCGTAGATCATGTTCGCACCTTGAATGTAGTCATCTGGGAAAATCTTAGTTTGGAAGAATTGCTCTACACGATCTGTATTGGTTTTGTAACGCATGAAATAACCAAGGAGACGTCCCTTGCTATTGACGATACAGGCGTTACAATCAATAATATCTGCCAATTGACGGGTAATCGCATTGTAGGGAAGTTCTTCCTGCAACTGCTCCTCTGAGCGCTTCAGGATAGAAGTAATTTTTCTAGTTTTTTCTAATAAATGTGCCATTTTTCACCTCGAATTTAATCGCTATCATTATAACATAAACAGCTTGAATTTTCAATTATTATCTGAAAATTGCTTATTTAATTGCAATTTTAAAAAACAAGAATATTTTTAATTAAATTGCTTCTTTTCTATTGACAAGCCCCCTATTTTTGTGTATCATAATATTATAAGAAGATAATATATCTATTTTATTTATCTTTCTTTTCCATTCGGTCTCCTTATATAAAAAAGCGATTCATTTTGAACCGCTTTTTCTTATTTATCGCCCTTGTTACGAATCACAAAGCCTGTTTGCTTTTCACTTGAAGTATTGCGTGGTTTTTTATTATCCTTACGGTAACGTTTTTCCTTATCAAAACGATCATTGCCACGACTTCCTTTTTTGAAATCATCACGACGACCACCACGACGGTTGTCTCCACGGCGATTATCACGACGGTCATCTCCACGACGACCTCCCTTACCTTTACCACCGAAGCCATTACCTGATGGTTTAAATGGCAGTGGTTTTTCACGTGCAATCTCCACTTCAGGAAGACTATCTGGGTCTTGAACAGTCAGACTCAAGATATACATTGCCAATTCTTCTGGAGTAAATTCGGCAGCTAGCTTACGAGCATCCTTACCAAATTTCTCAAAATTGGCACGGATAGTCTCATCTGCAAAATCACGCTCGATTTTCTTAAGAGCTACGTGTTTTTTTGCTTGGAAGGCTTCTTCTGCACTTGCAGGTTTAAGACC
Organism: Streptococcus sp. HMSC077D04; assembly: GCF_001808785.1. GTDB lineage: Bacteria > Bacillota > Bacilli > Lactobacillales > Streptococcaceae > Streptococcus > Streptococcus mitis_BX. The sequence goes on from NZ_KV794547.1 coordinate 513,359, forward strand.
TTTCATGCGTTTTTTGGTTAAGTTTTCAATGATTTGGAGGTAGCCCATTTCATTTGGTGATACGAAAGTAATAGACTGACCTGACTTGCCAGCACGACCTGTACGACCGATACGGTGAACATAACTTTCAGGATCTTGTGGAATATCGTAGTTATAGACATGGGTCACACCTGAAATATCCAAGCCACGCGCCGCAACGTCTGTCGCAACCAAAACATCAAGATTGCCATTTTTAAAGTCACGAAGGACACGAAGACGTTTGTTTTGGTCTAGGTCTCCATGAATTCCTTCTGCACGGAAGCCACGGATTTTCAGTCCACGAGTCAATTCATCCACACGACGTTTTGTACGACCAAATACGATAGCAAGTTCTGGCTGTTCCACATCCATAAGACGGGTCATAGTATCAAATTTTTCTTGTTCCTTAACACGGATATAGTACTGGTCAACCAATTCTGTTGTCAATTCCTTAGCCGCAATCTTGACATGCTCAGGCTCTTTCATAAACTGAACACCAATACGTTTGATAGCATCCGGCATTGTTGCTGAGAAAAGTAAGGTTTGACGGCTTTCAGGGACACGGGAGATGATCGCTTCAATGTCTTCAAGGAAGCCCATGTTGAGCATTTCATCCGCTTCGTCAAGGATAAGGGTTTCAATGTCTTGTAATTTCAAGGCCTTGCGTTTAATCAAGTCCAAGAGACGACCAGGTGTTCCCACCACGATATGGGCACCAGATTTTAGAGCCTTAATTTGTTTTTCAATGCTTGATCCGCCATATACTGAACGGACTTTGACTCCCTTGCTACGACCAAAACGGAAGAGTTCTTCTTGACTTTGGACAGCAAGTTCACGTGTTGGAGCGATAACCAAAGCTTGAATGGTCGCTTCTTCTGTACGGATTTTTTCAAGGGTTGGCAAGCCAAAGGCTGCAGTTTTTCCTGTACCAGTCTGAGCTTGACCGATAACGTCCTTGCCTTCAAGGGCCAAGGGAATAGTTTGCTCTTGGATCGGACTGGCTTCTACAAAACCAGCTTTTTCAATCTCTGCTAGCAAATCAGCAGACAAGTTTAATTCATTAAATTTCACGTTATTCTTCTTTCTAAAGGTGGTGCGAAGCCACCCTATAGGGCTTAGTTTATACTTTTCTTTTTATGACGTATTTTCATATACTGGATATAAAATCGTGTTGCTTCTTTTCCACAAAAGAAAAGTACTGTTTTCTTTGCAACCTATCTAGTATAACACAAGACCAGAGCAAAAGATAGTTAAATCCGTCGATAAAGTCATGTAAACGATTTTTCTGAGAAAGTAAGGCTGTAATTTCCACTATTTCATAAACTTTTTTAAAGCGTAGCAGAATTGTGCAAAAGTTTTTTTCTTGTGCTAGAATGAAATTCGAATAGGAGGAACTCTAAATGTTAACTTATGATTTAATCGTTATCGGATTTGGTAAAGCTGGTAAAACACTAGCTGGTAAATTGGCTTCAGCTGGCAAAAAAGTTGCCCTCATTGAACGTAGCAAAGCCATGTACGGTGGAACTTGTATCAACATTGGTTGTATCCCAACTAAGACTTTGCTAGTTGCTGCTGAAAAAGACTTGTCTTTTGAAGAAGTCATTGCTACCAAAAACACTATCACTGGTCGCCTCAACGGTAAAAACTATGCGACTGTTGCTGGTACAGGCGTAGATATCTTTGATGCGGAAGCTCACTTCCTTTCAAATAAAGTCATCGAAATCCAAGCTGGTGATGAAAAGAAAGAACTGACTGCTGAAACAATCGTCATCAACACTGGTGCTGTTTCAAACGTCTTGCCAATCCCTGGACTTGCTACAAGCAAAAACGTCTTTGACTCAACAGGTATCCAAAACTTGGACAAATTGCCTAAAAAACTTGGTGTTCTTGGTGGCGGAAATATCGGTCTTGAATTTGCTGGCCTTTACAATAAACTAGGAAGCAAGGTTACAGTCCTAGATGCCTTGGATACTTTCCTACCTCGTGCAGAACCTTCCATCGCAGCTCTTGCTAAACAATACATGGAAGAAGACGGTATTGAATTGCTTCAAAACATCCGTACTACTGAAATCAAAAACGACGGTGACCAAGTGCTCGTCGTGACTGAAAACGAAACTTACCGTTTCGACGCCCTTCTTTACGCAACTGGACGCAAACCAAATGTAGAACCACTTCAACTTGAAAATACAGATATTGAACTAACTGAACGTGGCGCTATTAAAGTAGACAAACATTGTCAAACAAACGTTCCTGGTGTCTTTGCAGTTGGAGATGTCAACGGTGGCCTTCAATTTACTTACATTTCACTTGATGACTTCCGTGTTGTTTACAGCTACCTTGCTGGAGATGGCAGCTACACACTTGAAGATCGTCTCAATGTACCAAACACCATGTTTATCACACCTGCCCTTTCACAAGTTGGTTTGACTGAAAGCCAAGCAGCTGATTTGAAACTTCCATACGCCGTTAAGGAAATCCCTGTTGCAGCAATGCCTCGTGGTCACGTAAACGGAGACCTTCGCGGAGCTTTCAAAGCTGTTGTTAATACTGAAACAAAAGAAATTCTTGGAGCAAGCATCTTCTCAGAAGGATCTCAAGAAATCATCAACATCATCACTGTTGCTATGGACAACAAGATTCCTTACACTTACTTCACAAAACAAATTTTCACTCACCCAACCTTGGCTGAGAACTTGAATGACTTGTTTGCGATTTAAGTTGAGATTTAATCATATCGAACAGCTCTCCTTGGGCTGTTTTTATTTCTGCGAAATCTCAAATCTGTCTTTTCCTTCTTTTATGATATAATAGAAACATGAAATTAAAAACTACTTTGGGCCTTCTTGCCGGGCGTTCTTCCCACTTCATTTTAAGCCGTCTTGGCCGAGGGAGTACGCTTCCAGGAAAAGTCGCCCTTCAATTTGATAAAGATATTTTACAAAACCTAGCTAAGAACTACGAGATTGTCGTGATCACTGGAACCAACGGAAAAACCTTGACAACTGCCCTCACTGTCGGCATTTTAAAAGAGGTTTATGGTCAAGTTCTGACCAATCCAAGCGGTGCCAACATGATTACAGGGATTGCGACAACTTTCCTGACTGCCAAATCTTCTAAAACTGGAAAAAACATTGCAGTATTAGAAATCGACGAGGCCAGTCTATCTCGTATCTGTGACTATATCCAGCCAAGCTTATTTGTCATCACCAATATCTTCCGTGACCAGATGGACCGCTATGGTGAGATTTACACAACTTACAAGATGATTTTGGATGCTATTCGTAAAGTGCCTACGGCTACTGTTCTCCTTAATGGAGACAGTCCACTTTTCTACAAGCCAGCTATTCCAAATCCTGTACAGTATTTTGGTTTTGACTTAGAAAAAGGACCCGCTCGAGAAGCTCACTACAATACAGAAGGAATTCTCTGCCCTGACTGCCAAGGCATCCTCAAATATGAGCACAATACCTATGCAAACTTGGGTGCCTATATCTGTGAAGGCTGTGGATGTAAACGTCCTGATCTCGACTATCGCTTGACAGAACTAGTTGAGTTGACCAACAATCGCTCTCGCTTTGTCATTGACGGACAAGAATACGGTATTCAAATCGGTGGACTCTACAATATCTACAACGCCCTAGCAGCGGTTGCCATCGCCCGTTTCCTCGGCGCAGATTCACAACTCATCAAGCAAGGATTTGATAAGAGCCGTGCTGTCTTTGGACGCCAAGAAACCTTCCATATCGGTGACAAGGAATGCACCCTTGTTTTGATTAAAAATCCTGTCGGTGCAACTCAGGCGATTGAAATGATTAAGCTAGCTCCTTATCCATTTAGCCTATCTGTTCTCCTAAATGCCAACTATGCAGATGGAATTGATACCAGCTGGATCTGGGATGCTGATTTTGAACAAATCACTGAGATGGATATTCCAGAAATTAACGCTGGCGGTGTTCGTCATTCTGAAATCGCACGTCGCCTCCGAGTGACAGGCTATCCAGCTGAGAAAATCACTGAAATAAGTAGTCTGGAACAAGTTCTTAAGACCATTGAAAACCAAGACTGCAAGCATGCTTATATTCTGGCAACTTATACTGCTATGCTTGAATTCCGCGAACTGCTGGCTAGTCGTCAGATTGTTAGAAAGGAGATGAACTAATGGTTTATACTTCACTTTCCTCAAAAACTGGCAATTACCCTTATCAGCTCAACATTGCCCACCTCTATGGAAACCTCATGAATACATACGGGGACAATGGAAACATCCTCATGCTCAAGTATGTGGCTGAAAAGCTGGGAGCCCATGTGACGGTTGACATCGTTTCTCTCCATGATGACTTTGATGAAAACCACTATGACATCGCCTTTTTCGGTGGAGGTCAAGACTTTGAACAAAGTATCATCGCAGACGATCTACCTGCTAAAAAAGAGAGCATTGACAACTACATCCAAAACGACGGTGTGGTTCTTGCTATCTGCGGTGGTTTCCAACTATTGGGCCAATATTATGTTGAGGCTTCAGGAAAACGTATCGAAGGGCTAGGGGTCATGGGGCACTACACCCTCAACCAGACCAATAACCGCTTTATCGGTGACATCAAGATTCATAATGAAGATTTCGATGAAACCTACTATGGCTTTGAAAATCACCAAGGCCGTACTTTCCTTTCTGATGACCAAAAACCGCTGGGACAAGTGGTTTATGGAAATGGAAACAACGAAGAAAAGATCGGCGAAGGGGTTCATTATAAGAATGTCTTTGGTTCCTACTTCCACGGACCTATCCTCTCTCGTAATGCTAATCTGGCCTATCGCCTAGTCACTACTGCTCTCAAGAAAAAGTACGGACAGGACATCCAACTCCCTGCCTATGAGGACATCCTCAGTCAAGAAATCGCTGAAGAATACAGTGATGTGAAAAGCAAGGCTGACTTTTCTTAAACCAAAGAAAACCATATCAAAGAACTCCGCTATCGTTTCGGAGTTCTTTTTGCCTGTTCTTTTACCCTTCTCCCTTGCATTTTCTCTCTTTTTTTGCCAAAATAGAGGGGTAGAAAGAAGGTAGCATATGTCTAAATTACAACAAATCGTAACATATCTTGAATCAGAAAAACTAGACGTCGCTGTCGTATCTGACCCCGTCACTATCAATTACCTCACTGGCTTTTACAGTGATCCCCATGAACGCCAAATGTTCCTTTTTGTTCTAGCAGATCAGGAACCTCTCCTCTTTGTCCCAGCCCTTGAAGTGGAACGTGCGAGTAGCACCGTTTCCTTCCCAGTTGTCGGCTATGTGGATTCTGAAAACCCATGGCAAAAAATGAAACATGCTCTTCCACAGCACGACTTCAAACGCGTTGCTGTTGAGTTTGACAATCTCATTTTGACCAAATACCATGGCTTGAAAACAGTCTTTGAAACTGCTGGGTTTGAAAACCTCACTCCTCGTATCCAACGCATGCGCCTCATCAAATCAGCTGACGAGGTGCAAAAAATGATGGTTGCAGGTCTCTATGCTGACAAGGCTGTTCATGTTGGTTTTGACAATATTTCTCTTGATAAGACGGAGACAGATATCATTGCACAAATCGACTTTGCTATGAAACGTGAAGGTTATGAAATGAGCTTTGATACCATGGTCTTAACTGGTGACAATGCTGCAAATCCACACGGTATCCCAGCAGCTAACAAGGTGGAAAATGATGCTCTTCTCCTCTTTGACCTTGGTGTCCTCGTCAATGGCTACGCGTCAGATATGACGCGTACAGTCGCTGTCGGCAAACCAGACCAATTCAAGAAAGATATCTACAACTTGACTCTTGAAGCCCAACAAGCTGCACTTGACTTTATCAAGCCAGGTGTAACTGCCCATGAAGTGGACCGCGCCGCTCGCGAAGTCATCGAAAAAGCTGGTTACGGCGAGTACTTCAACCACCGTCTCGGTCACGGTATCGGTATGGATGTTCACGAATTCCCATCTATCATGGAAGGAAACGACATGGTCATCGAAGAAGGCATGTGCTTCTCTGTTGAACCAGGTATCTATATCCCTAGTAAAGTTGGTGTCCGTATCGAAGACTGCGGTGTTGTTACTAAGGATGGATTTGACCTCTTTACAAGCACCAGCAAAGATTTACTTTATTTTGATTAAACTTAGAGACAAGCAAAAAGTCAGCTCAAATTGTGGATTATGTTGTTTTTGCGGAACAATCTGGTTTATTAGATTTTCTCCAAAATAAAGTGAACCGTTCTTTAGTTGATTATGTTTATGGTGTAGAGGCTGGTTTGGATAGTAACGCTCGTAAAAATCGTAGTGGCACAATAATGGAAGGTATCTTAAAACGACACGTTGCAAAAATAGCTCAAAAACAAGGACTTAAATGGAAAGCTCAAGCAACTGCCTCATTTATTAAATCAAATTGGGGTATTGAGGTGCTAGTAGATAAATCAGAACGGCGCTTTGATGTAGCTGTTTATTCTAGGGAACGTCATAAAGTTTGGCTCATTGAAACGAACTACTATGGTGGCAGTGGAAGTAAACTTAAAGCGGTTGCTGGTGAATTTACTAAACTTAATCAGTTTATTAAAGAATTAAAAGATGACATTGAGTTTATCTGGGTGACAGATGGACAAGGTTGGAAAACTACTCACTTACCACTCTCCGAAGCATTTGAACACATTCAAAATGTTTTTAATTTGAATATGCTTAAAAATAACTTTATGCGTGAGCTTTTAAAATAATTCGCGATAGTTCAAACTAACATTCAAAGGTCAGGTAAATATTATGGAAAAACATTATGCAAGATATTATAAATGCGCATTGCAAGTAAACCCATATTCTTATTCAAAGTTTAGAGGAAAAACTATTATTGATGAAGAAGAGTATAACAAAAAGATACTTGAGGAGTGTTTAAAAAATGGAATAAAAGTAGTTGGCCTTGCAGACCATGGTAGTATCGACTCTTCTACAAGCCTTCGAACCTATCTGTCTGAAAATGGTATTTTAACTTTACCAGGGTTTGAAATTTCTTCGGCTGAAAAAATTCATATGGTTTGTTTATTCTCACCTGAATTCGATAATTCAAGACTAAATAGGATTTTAGGTCAACTAGGCTTGCCTACAGATATTAAAAATGGAACTGAATCTAGCAATCTTTCATGTTTAGAAATTGCTAAAAAAGTTCAAGATAATGATGGTTTCTGGTATGCAGCCCATATTACAGGTGACAATGGCATACTTAAAATTGGGAAAATGAATCATATATGGAAAAATGAACTTCTTTCTGTTGCACAAATTCCGAATAGCATAGAAAATATTGACCCAAATTATAAAAATATAATTCAAAATACGGATACAAATTATAAACGAAATAAACCTATTGCATATATCAACTCATCAGATATAGAATCGCCTGAAGATTTGTCTAAGCCTGTGGCTAGTGTACTTGTTAAAATGTCAGAGTTATCTTTTCAAGCATTTAAAATGGCATTTAAAGATTCGGAATCTAGGATAAAATTAAACAGTACTGAAAAAAAATGCTATAAGAGCACTATTGACGAAATTTCTATATCTGGGGGATACCTAGATGGCTTAGCTGTTGCATTTTCTGATGAAGTTTCTACTATAATAGGAGGTAGAGGAACTGGTAAATCTACATTAATAAATCTAATTATTTATTGTTTGGATAAATATCATTACACAAAAGAATTTGAAAAATACATAGACTCCTTTGCCGAGTCGAATCTTGGAACTGGTGGCGAAGTTAAGTTAACGATTACTTCATACTCGCAAAATGGACAGCAATTTAATATTAGCAGGAGATATAAACAAAATATTACTATTAGAAATGAAAACGGAGAAATATCTGATTTATCTATTGATGAAATATTGCCTAATTTAGAAGTGTATGCTCAAAACGAATTAATTGAAGTTATAAAATCCAAAAAAAGAATTACCGAATCGGTCAAAAGATTAATTTGTATAGATTCAAAGATACTTAACAAAAGAAAAAAAGCATATGAATCTCTTAATGAAAATACACGGGAGCTTCTAAGAGTTTCAAATAATCTAGAAAAATTAGAAAAAGATACTAGTGATTTACCTGCGAAACAATCACAATTAAGACACTATAATTCTATAACAGGGTTAGAGGAAAAGATTGCTCCTATAACTAAAATTACCGCTATAGACTCTAAAATATCTATACTATCTGATGCTATCTGTGATCATGTAATTACAGATAATGAGATTGTAATAGAATCAATAATTAATGAAGGAGACAGAAAAGAAAATGATGATTTAACAAATCTCATTAACTCTATAGATGAATATAATCGAGAAAGTCAAATAATATTCAAACAACAAGAAAAGATATTTTCATCTCTAAAAGAAAAGGTTTCAAAAACAAAAGAGTCGTGGGGGAAATATAAGCAAAATGAAGAAATAAAATTCAAGAAAATATTCAAAGACATTCCAGAAGTACAAGATAAAAATAGTAAAGAAGTGCTCGAAGAATATCGTAGCCTGCTGAAAGAAATTAATGATTCAAAACCTATTCTATTGAAAATTGAAGCAACTAAAGAAGAGTTGGAGAAGTTAAAGAAAGTTAGAAAAGAACTTTTAGAGAATTGCAAAGAGGCTAATATAGAATATATTAACGCAGTATCTAAACGAATTAAAAAGCTGGATAAATCCAATCTAGGCAAATTAGTTAAAATAGAAATCGATTGCCTACAAAATAAAGAATCTTTGTTGGAGGAACTCAAAAAAATTGAAGGAATTGGCGATAAATCAATTCAATCTATTAGTGATTACAAAAATTTTGACATGATTACTTTTATCGAGAATATTCGAAAAGGGCCGGTTGAGTTGGCTAAAGAATATAACTTAACTAGTAACACATCGCAGAAAGTTTGTAGATTAACTAATGAACAATGTTGGAAATTAGAAGAGCTCATTCTAGGTGATATTACTAATATTTCTCTCAAAGTTGGAGATAAATTCAAATCTATGGATAATTTATCAAAAGGTCAGCAGTGTACGGCCCTCTTAAATATTCTATTAGTCGAAAATAGGGATCCTTTAATTATTGATCAACCCGAGGATAATCTTGATAATGCCTATATTGCAGATAGCTTAGTTGCCTCAATTAGGAATAATAAAACAAATCGTCAATATATTTTTGCTACTCATAATGCCAACATTCCTGTCTTTGGTGATGCAGAACTAATTATTGGACTTGTTGAAGAAGATGGACAAGGCAAAATTAATGGACATGCTATCGGATCGATTGATAACAAACAAGTTATGAATCAAGTTGTGAATATTCTTGAAGGTGGTGAAACTGCTTTTAAGATTCGGAAGGAAAAATACCAGTTTTAGTTAATAGATCTTATTTAGGTGATTGCTTTAAAAAGTGACTGATAACTAATAATAAAAACTCATAGGAAATTTATTATAAAACTTTTCCTATTTTAGTAAATTCCAAATAAAGTTCATCCTAAAAAAAATATATATCAACAAAAAAGGACAGTATATTATCAACTGTCCTTTTAAGATTTTGCTATAAATTTTATAAGGTGAGTGAACTCAGATTATTTAGACTGCTGAGTATCAAGCTACCTATAGCTGACTTTTTATTTTATTTTCTTGACACTCTGAAAAACTACAAACCCTACAATCATCCCTACCATATTTTGCATGAAATTTGGTAAAATTTCTGGTAGAGCTGCTGACCAGCCATTCATCAAAGTAGAACCCAAGGCGTAACCCCCTACCATGACAATAGTTGCCAAGATAAGGCCTAGCCACTGAGTCTTGCCTTTAAATCCTGCGAAAAATCCCTGCAAGCCATGGTTGATCAAGCTAAAGAACATCCATTGAGGGTAGCCTGATAAGAAGTCAATCAAGAAACCTGCTAGTCCTCCGACTACAGCCCCTTCACGACTACCAAAGTAAAAGGCCGCAAAGAAGATACCCACATCTAAAAAAGTTAGAATACCTGTCGGTGTTTGAATTTTTAAGAAATAACCTAGAACTACCGAAAGGGCCGTTAAGAGGGATACAAGGGCAATTTTAGTTGTTTTGGTTTGCTTCATATTGTCTTACTCCATACTGATCTGCTTGTGCGATGGCACGGTAAACGAAAGCCTTAGAGCTTTCTACTGCTGCTAAAAGTTCATCACCTTTAACCAAGTGACTGGCAATGCTAGAAGCAAAGGTACAACCTGCACCAGCATTTTGCCCTTGAATGACGGGATTTTCTAGGACTGTAAATTTTTGTCCGTCATAAAAGACATCTACAGCCTTGTCCTGACTAAGTCGATTGCCTCCCTTGATAATGACTGCTGGCGCTCCTAAGTCATGCAATTTCTGCGCTGCAGCTTTCATGTCTTCCAAGGTTTTGATTTCCTGACCAGCCAATAATTCTGCTTCAGGAAGATTAGGCGTAATCACACTGACATGAGGGAAAAAGCGAATCAACTCTTGGCAGAGTTCACTAACAGCCACATCGTGCGTTTCCTTGCAGACCAAGACAGGATCCAGAACCACAGGCACTCCTGGGCGTTGCTTGATAAAGTCCAATGCTTTCTCAGCCACACTGACAGTTGGTAGAAGACCAATCTTAATCCCTGCAAACTCCACATCACGCAAGCTATCTAATTCATGTTGAAAAATGGTATCGTCAGTTGGAAAGACTTCAAATCCTTTTTCTGTCAAGGCTGTCAAACAAGTCACTGCTACAAAACCATGCAAGCCGTTCAAGGTATAGGTAGACAAATCCGCGGACAAACCACCACCACTAAAAATATCATTTCCCGAAAGTGCTAAAATACGATTATTCTTCATAACGAATCTCCTTTAAATATAAACCATTTGGTGCTGCAGTGGGACCTGCAAGCTGCCTGTCCTTTTTCTCCAAGATGAGGTCAATCTGCTCTACTGGCATGCGGTTATTGCCGATTTTGAGCAGTGTCCCCACCATATTCCGGATTTGCTTATACAAGAAACCATTTCCTGAAAAGGTAAAGGTCAAAAACTGACCTGTTTCATCAACTGTTAAACTAGCTTCTGTGATGGTGCGAACCTTATCCTCTACACTAGTCCCAGAGGCTGTAAAGCCGGTGAAATTATGAGTACCTTCTAATTTATTGACAGCCTCCTGCATCCGTTCCACATCGAGTGGATAGGGAAAGTGAGTGGCATAGTGACGGCGCATAGGATTCTTGGGACGGCCCCTATCCACGATAAACTCATAGGTCTTACTGTGCTTAGCATAACGGCAATGAAAATCATCCGCCACAAGCTCAATCGAAATCACATCAATATCTTCAGGAGACTGGGTGTCCAAAGCAAAACGGAGCTTCTCCTCATCCATTTGATAAGGCAAGTCAAAATGAATGACCTGTCCCAGAGCATGAACCCCACTATCTGTCCTACCAGCACCGTGAACAGTAATAGCTTGCCCTTTATTTAACCTGGTCAAGGTTTTTTCAATTTCTTCCTGAACACTACGCGCATGAGGCTGGCGCTGAAAACCAGCAAAGGCGTAACCATCATAGGAAATAGTTGCTTTATATCTCGTCATAACTTCTATTGTATCAAGAAAATAAGCTGTAAACAAGGTTCTAAAACAAATATTGTCTGGGTACAAAAATCCAAAAAAGAAAAACTTAGGAAACCAATCCTAAGCTCTCTTTTGAAGTAGGTACATGACAAAGATAGAGGTTACAATTAACCAAGATCCTAAGATAGCAAAGACCAACATCCCATTGTGAGTTAGTAAGCCAATCGCACCTAGAACAAATGGGGTCGTAAAGGCTCCGAAACTACAGCCTAAAACTGCAAATGAAGTTGCTTGATTGAGGAGTTTAGCTGGAATTCGTTCAGAGACCAGTTGAAAGACCGTCGTCAAGGCTACACTGTAGGCAAAACCAGCAAGAATGCTTCCTGCCACTACCACCCACAAGGATGGAGACAAGGCAATCACAATTTGCCCTAAGCCAAAGGTAATACCTGACCATAGGAGCAATTTCTCTTTAAAGATAGAAATCAAGAAAGAAAAACTAACACCAGCCACAATCCCGATCAACTGCATGACACTAAGAACAAAACTAGATAACTGGGCATCTCCAAGTCCTCTTTCCACCATCAAACTTGGAATACGAATAGTAATAGCCGTATTGGTACAAACTACAACTGCCGCTTCAATAGCTAGGATAAAAATCAAGCCCTTCATTTCCCGAGTTAAGCGACTTGCTTCCTTTGTTTTTTT